>CAZOWH010000051.1:0-10878 GCA_964583425.1 uncultured Lachnospiraceae bacterium | reverse complement strand
GTGTCGCTGATGCTGGGGCTGAATGTGCGCCACTTTATATACGGCTATCACGTGCTACACCCGCGCGTGCGCGATCTCCTTTACGAGTGCCTTGAGGCAAAATAAATTTGTAAATAAAACCCCACAACGGTATGCAAAATTTGCACCGTTGTGGGGTTTTTCTTAATTTTTTGTGTAGATCTTGTCTACCAATTCCTGAATATGCACCGCGCGTTCCGCGAGGGTATAATCGGGCTTGCCGCTTTTTACAAGTGCTGTAAAGGCGGCAAGCTGACGGCGGTACATGTTGTCACCCGCACCCACGTATTCCATGGGCTTGTCGGTCGTGCGGTTTTGTGCCGCCTCGTAGCTGCCCTGCGGGCAATAGAGGTGGGAGAGCGAGCCGCCGTCCTCCTGTGCAAGCGTCCCACGGCAGATGATGTAGCCCTTGTCACCGTAAAGCTCCAGCTTGCTTTCGCTTGCCTTGTCGGGGATGTTAAAGTTGCAGTCAACATGCCCCAAAATGCCGCTTTCGGTGCGCAGAATGATCACTGCGCCATCCTCCACCTCGTAGGAGAAGGTGCGCGTGCTGTAAAATGCCTTTACCTCGGCAATGGGCTCGCCGAGAATATCCTCGATCAGCTCAAGGCAATGCACGCCAAGATCCATAATGGCACCACCGCCGCCAAGCGCTTTTTTCTGTCGCCACGCGCCTGCAATATCGGGATACCAACAGGTAAATTGCGCGCGCACGCTGTTCACTTTTCCGATACCGTCTGCGGCGATCAGCGTTTTTGCGCGCTCGTGCAGGCTGTGATATTTCATCATGTAGCCAATCGAGAGCTGCTTGCCCGCGGCGCGGAATTTTTCCAGCAGCGCACGGCTCTCGCGACCGTCAAGACACACGGGCTTTTCAAGAAACACGTGATAGCCGAGTGAGAGCGCCAGCATTGCCTGCTTGTAATGGCAAAAAACGGGGGTGCTGATATATACCGCCTCGGCACCTACCGTTGAGAGCATTTCCGCCTCGTCTGTAAAATAGGGCACACCGTATTTTTTGCCCATTGCCTGTGCCGTGGCGGGGGAGGCATCCATCACCGCCATCAGCTCGTTTTCCTTATCCTGAAGCAGGGCAGGGATCGTGCGTCTGTCGGCGATCCCGCCTGCGCCAATTACACACCATTTCATAATCTTGTCCTCCATTTAAGGAAATCAGATGGTCTGCGCTAACGATTCAATCCTTAACGGTTTACGTCGCCGTTGGTGGTAATACCACCGTCGGCACGGATGATGGCGCCATTGAGGTAGGAGGCATCATCGGAGCAGAGCCAGCAGGCAATGGCGGCAATGTCCTCGGGCGTGCCCCAACGGCGAATGGGGGTGACCATCTCAAGGAATTTTTCGTTGTTAAAGGCGGGGTTATTGAGGTTGCTTGCCTTTACCATGTCGGTGAGAATGGCAGCGGGCGCAATGCAGTTGGTACGGATATTATATTTGCCGTAATCCACGGCAAGGGAGCGCGTCAGTGTGATCATGGCACCCTTCGTTGCGGTATATGCCGCACATTCGGGAATGCCCGTAACACCTGCCGAGGAGGAGGTATTTACGATCGAGCCGCCGTTGGCCTTCATCAGCGGCAGGGCGGCGCGGGTGCAAAGGTAAGTGCCCGTGAGATTGATGGCAATGATCTTGTGCCAAATGGCAGGCTCAATGTCACCGAGCGGACCGTCGCGCCCGTCAAGAAATACCGAGGCGTTGTTGTAAAGTGCATCCACGCGGTCAACCGTCTCGCGGATCTTGGCAAACGCCGCGTTCACCGATTCCTCCGAGGAAATGTCACAAGGCACGTACAGGCAACGGTAGCCTGCGCTCTTCAGCTCGTTTCTTGCGTTTTCACAGGCAGCAGCATTTACATCAAGTCCGATCACAAACGCACCTTCCTTGGCAAAGCGGCGTGCTGCGGCAAGACCGATACCGCCTGCCGCACCCGTGATAATGATGTTTTTATTTTGTAGCATCATAGCCTTTTCCTCATTTCTTCAAGGCTGCACGCACGCTGTCGGCAATGCCTGCGGCTTGCAGACCGTACTGGTCGCGGATCCAAGCCTGACCGCCGATCTTTGCCACGTTCACATCGGGGAAGGCAAGGCGCTTGAATGCCTTGGGGCAAAGTGCCTCGTCGGCAATGACCTCGGCAACGGCGGCACCCAGACCGCCGATGATATTGTGCTCCTCTACCGTCACGATACCTCCCGTGTTTTTCGCGGCGTCAATGATCGCATCCTTGTCAATGGGCTTGATGGTATGCATGCTGACGATGCGGCATTTGATGCCCTCGGCAGCCAGCATATCGGCTGCCTTTACCACCTCGGTGCCGATGGGACCGCAGAACATTAGGGTAATGTCGCCGCCCTCGCGCACAGTGTTTGCCTTGCCGATCTTAAAGTCGATGGGGCCGCTGTGAATATCCTTTTCGCCCTTGTAGCCGCATCGGTAGTAAAAGGGACCGTTGTGCTCGATCATGGCATGGGTTGCTGCAACTGCTTCGTAGTTGTCGCAGGGCACCTCAATTACAATGTTGGGCAGGGCACGCATAATGGCAAGATCCTCGGTCGAATGGTGCGACATACCAAGCGCGCCGTAGGAAACACCGCCGCCGATGATCACGATCTTCACATTTGCATTGTGATAGCATACGTCATTGCGGATCTGCTCAAGGCAGCGAAGTGTGGGGAAGTTGGCAATGCTGTAGGTGATGGCAATGTTGCCCTCCATCGCAATGCCGCAGGCAACTCCTGTCATGTTTTGCTCGGCAACACCTACGTTGTAATATCTTTCCGGGAAGGTGTCGCGAAAGGGCTCGATCTCGCCAAAGCCGATGTCGGCAAGCACCATGTGGATGCGGGGGTCCTTTTTTGCAATTTCCAATAACGTTTTATTAAATACCGCTCTCATCTCTTAACCTCCCAGTTTGGCAATCACTTCTTGTAGCTTTTCATCGGGTACGAATCTGTAATGCGATTCCACCGTGTTTTCGAGATAATCCACGCCCTTGCACTTCACAGTGTGTGCGATCACAAACGAGGGCTTGCCCTTTTCAAACGGCACTGCGGAAAGGGTATCGTAAAGCTCCTCCACACTGTGCCCGTCCACCTCTCTTACCGCCCAACCAAATAGGCGCATGCGTTCGGCAAGCGGGGAAAGATCCTCAATATCCTTCGAAAAGCCAAGCGCTTGAATTTTATTGTAATCAAGGATCAGCACAAGGTTGTCAAGGTGCTCCTGTGCGGCAAACATGATCGCTTCCCAGGTCGAGCCCTCGTTCATATCGCCGTCGCTCGTCAGGCAAAATACACGTCGTGCCGAGCCCGCGTAACGCGCGGCGATCGCCATGCCGACAGCCACGGGCAACCCGTGACCGAGCGAGCCCGTAGAAAATTCCACGCCGGGCACCTTGTGGCTGATGTGACCCATCAGCTTGCCGTCATCGCAGTAGTAGCGGGAGAGCCACTCCTCGGGGATAAAGCCCTTTTGCGCCAGTGCCGAATATACACCCGCGGCAGCGTGTCCCTTGCTTAAAATAAATCTATCGCGGTCGGGTGCTTTGGGGTCTTTCGGGTCTACCCGCAAAATTTTTTCGTACAGCACGGCAATGATCTCCGCCATAGAGAGCATGCTGCCCACATGGCCGCTGTGCGCCGCATTGGTCATTTTTACACTGTCAATGCGGATCCGCTTTGCTATCTCTTTGCATTTTTCCATGATCTTCTCCTATGTTTATATAGTAGGCTATAGTAGGCGCGCCAAGCCTCGCGCGCTGCCTCTGCTTTCATTCTATCCCGTGCGGCGGAAAGTATCAAGACAGATATTGCCGTAAAAGCTTCAAAATCGTTCAATATTTTTTAAGATTGCATTGCATTATTTCCCCGCCTGTGCTATACTTGGGCTATGAAATACCTGCCTTATAAGCTACCGTCGGCTTTCATGGTGGAAAAGCTGGTTACGGTGCACTATTTTGAATTTTCCAAAAACTTTTATTATCCACCCGAGGCACATGATTTTTGGGAGCTGCATTATGTGGACAAGGGCACTGCCATCAGCATTTCCGATGGGGAGCGGATCACGCTGACGCAGGGAGATATCCTGTTTCACAGCCCTATGTGCGAGCACCAGATCCTCACGGACGGCGAGACCGTGCCGAATGTGTGCGTTGTTTCCTTTTATTGTAAGCCAAAGGAAATACCTTTTTTAGAAAAGCACCGCCTGCACCTCAATACCGAGGAGCGCGGTGTGATGAAAAAATTTCTCACCGAGGCGGGCAACCTCTTCGACCTCTCAAAAAGTGATCCCGCAGCTGAGGGACTTACCGTGCGTAATGATCCACCCTTTGGCGCCGCGCAAATGTTGAAGATCCATTTAGAGGAGCTAGTGCTTCTGCTCGCGCGCGACCATGCCGCCCCACGCCTGCGACCTGCCGCCATCCCCCTCTTTGAGCAGTATGCCGATCCGCTTGTTCGCGATATGGTCGCATACATGCAGGAAAATATCACAAAAAATCTAACCATTGCCGATTTTTGCCGACAGTTCAGCTACGGCAAGACCCATCTTTGCACCAAGTTCTTGGCACAAACGGGCAAGACCATCAACAGTTATTTTACCGAATTGAAAATCAGCACCGCCAAGCGCATCATTCGTGAGCAGAACGCCTCGCGCGAGCTCTTTTCCCGCATCTCCGATCTCCTTGGCTTCAGCAGTTCCTCTTATTTTTATTACACCTTCAAGAAGGTCACCAATATGACCCCCTCACAGTATTTCAAAAGCGTGCATCAGTACGATTTTGAAAAGGACGGCGGCGCCACCTCATAAGACATGCAAAAAAGAGCACGAACAGCGTTTCGTGCTCTTTTTTTGTAGCTTTAGCGCAAATAAACCACCACTTGCAGTGGTGGAATGAAAGCGCGGAGCTACCGACAGCCTTCCCCAAGAAGGGGAAGGTGGCACGCGAAGCGTGACGGATGAGGATGTCATTTGTGCGAACTACTCATCCACCGCTAACGCGGTCCCCCTTCCCTCACAAGGGAAGGCTAATGAGCCGGATTTCCGGCTGTGGTGCGCTTATTGCTGATGATGGTTATTTCAATGCGTCTTAAGACGTTGCCGGTGCCCTGCCCTGGAGGGCTTCCGCATACCACCAGCTAAACTGGTGGTTACGATTGTAAACGTTTGCTCTTTTGCTTTAAAACTTTGCCAGCTCGTCCTTTAATACTTCCCTGTAGAAATCAGCGAAAAGGTCGTAGCCTACTTGGTTGTAATGCACACCGTCCTCCACGTAAATATCCTTTTGGCGCAAGGGCTCGCAGGAAAGCGGGTCAAAGAACGTGCATCGCGGTGTGTTCTTGACAAACTCGCGCAGTAGGTCATTGTAGGCAAGGCGGTCCTTTAGTTGCTTGTCGGTCATATCGCGCGTCGCGCCTGCGCCCGAGAGATAAATTTTCAGGTCAGGGAAGTCGGTGAGTGCATAGGCGACCACGCGCTGTGCCAGTTCAAAGGCTTCCTCGTTGCTGTAGCCAAAGGCCTCGCTGTTGCCCCAGCTGCCGTATACCAGCACGCAGGGGGCAAGGGGCTTTATCATACGGGGATAATAGTAGAGCTGATGCTCGGGGCAGCTCGAGCCAAAGCCGCGGTTGATGCAGCATGGTGCACCGCTTTTGCCGAGCAGTACCTCGCGCAGGGGCTTGTGATTCCATCTTTCGCTCCAGCGCGTGTAGTAGGAGGGACCGTAAAACACGATTTCGCCCTGCGGGGCATCTTCTTTTTCGTAGTTTTGCACGTACTTTTCCATTGAGTCGTTCCAGATATCAATGACCTTTAATCCAACGCGTACAGGCATAGCTTCATACTCCTTTTGTAATAGAATGTTCGGTATTGAAAGGGGTCATACCCCAATCTCCTCATAAATTTCAAGCAAGCGCTCCTCCGCCTCGGTTTTTCTGGCATCAAGTGCGGCGGCACGCGTGTAGTCGCTGGCGGCAGAGCCAAACAGCTCATCGTCAATTGCGGCAAGCTCGGTTTCAAGGTCAGCTGCCTCTTTTTTTAGCCGTTCAAGGCGTGCCTTTATCCTTCTTGCCTCGGCGGCGCTTTGCTTACGGGCGAGGTAATCTGCCTTGCCCGTGCTCATGGGTGCGGCTGCCGTGCTGCTCACCATGCCGTCCTGCAGGCGTGCGCGGCGTGCATCTCTAAACTCCAAAAATTCGCTGTATCCGTGACCCTTGCGGGTGATCTTGTAGTCAAGCAGATCGCCGTCACCCGTCTCGGGCTTCAGCGCCACCACGCGTGTGGCAAGCTTATCCATAAAATAACGGTCGTGCGAAACGGCAAGCACTGTACCGTCAAAGGCATCCAGCGCCGTTTCCAGTGCCTCGCGCGAATCAATATCAAGGTGGTTGGTCGGCTCGTCGAGAACCAGCAGATTCATGTGCGAGAGAATAAGCTTGGCGAGTGTTAGGCGCGCGCGCTCACCGCCCGAAAGCACCGCAACAGTGCGAAAAACATCCTCTCCCACAAAGCGGAAGAGCGCCAAGGTGTTGCGAATCTCTGTTTCTGTGAGGTTGGGGTAAGCATTCCAAAGCTCGTCCAGCACCGTATTCTCCGGCGTGAGGTTTTGGTTTTCCTGGTCGTAATAGCCAACCTCCACGTTATAACCCGCCTCCACACGCCCCGCAGTTGGGGTCTGCTTGCCGAGAATGATCTTTAAAAGCGTTGATTTTCCGCACCCGTTGGGGCCTGTAATAAACATACGCTCGTTTTTGAGGAGCAAAAAGCCGATATCGGTAAATAGCTTTTTTTCGCCAAACGCCATCGAAAGCCCACGTACCGAAAGCACCTCGTTGCCGCTCTCCCTTGCCTCGCGGAAGGTCATACGGATCGCCTTGGGCGCCTCCTTTGGCTTTTCCAACCGCTCCATCTTGGCAAGCATTTTTAGGCGCGATTCTGCCGCAATGATGTTGCGCTCACGGTTCCACGCACGCTGTTGTGCAATGTATGCCTCCTGACGGGCGATCTCCTTTTGCTGGTTCTTATAGTGCTTTTCGGTAATCTCGCGGTCAATGCGGCGCTGCTCTGCCGAGGCGGTGTAGCCGCCGTTGTAAAGCGCGGCACGCGCGTATTCCAGCACCAGTGTCTTGCTTGTCACACGATCAAGAAAATAGCGGTCGTGCGAGATCACAAGCACGCACTTCTTGTATTGAGAAAGAAAGCTTTCAAGCCAGTAAAGGGTATCAATATCAAGGTGGTTGGTCGGCTCGTCGAGAAGGAGGATGTCGGGCTCACGCGCAAGCTGTCTCGCGAGTGCCAGGCGTGTGCGCTGTCCGCCCGAAAGCATGGCAAGTGGGCGGCGCATAGCATCCTCATCAAAGCCCATACGCAGCAAAACCGATGCGGCACGCCCGCGAAATTCAAGCCCGCCGTCCGCAATAAATTTGGCATGCTTTTCGGTGTATGCGGCGGTCAGTGCGGCATAAGCTGGTGTGTTTGCCTCGCTTTCCCGCACGCGCAGGTCAAATTCCATTTGGACAAGCTTTTCCTCGGCGCGCAGCAGCTCGGGGAAGGCGGCTATCATCTGGTCAAGCGCGTTGTCGCCTGCCGTCTCCACCACCTCAAAGGCATCGTCCTGCTTGAGGACTCCAACCGTTTTGCCGTTGCCGATAAATACATTGCCCTCGTCGGGTGTGAGCTCGCCTGTAATGACCTTGAACAGGGTGGATTTTCCGCACCCGTTCACGCCGATCACGCCGAGCTTGTCGTTCTCGGAAAGCGAAAAACTCACACGGTCAAGTATTTTGCGCACGCCAAAGGAGAGTGTCAGCTCCGAAACACCCAAAACCGTCATCAATTTCTCCTTTCCGCAGTTGACGACAAATGTCGCCCGATTTGCTATACTAACTATATCAAACAGAATTATTATAAAAGATTGCCCCCTGTTTGTCAAGGGGGCGGAAGGGAGAACATATGGGGAAAACGGGTTACGGCTGCTATCTTTGCGGCGCGGCACTGCCGCTTGGCGAGGTCTTTTTTTCAAACGGTGTGCGGCGCGTTTGCGGGGAATGTGCCGATGGCATTACCACCGAGGATCTGATGCACTTAACGGGCGCAAAAAACGCGCGCTCGATGCTGGCGGCACTCGGCTTTGAAAGGAATCTTATATAATAAAAGGAAAAAGAAAAATTTTTTCACAAAAGCACTTGACAAAGGCGAGTGCTTATGGTATACTCTGTAAAGCGTTTTGCTTTACAGGTGGAAATATGTTTGAAAAAAATCTGCAGCTGGCAGAATTGATCGATGTGTACGCCGAGCTCCTCAGCGAGCGGCAGCAGCGTGTGCTTGATCTTTACTACAATCAAGATCTTTCCCTCGGCGAGATCGCAGAGGATGTCGGCATTTCCCGTCAGGGCGTGCGTGACAGCATCAAAAAGGCAGAAAGGGAGCTTTACTTTTTTGAAAGCAAGCTGCACCTTGCCGCAAGAGAAAGCGCGGTGCGCGAGGCAGGGGAGCGGCTACGGCTGCTGGTCCGCGACAATACCGAAATGTCTTTGGCGGCAGAGCGCCTCATTGCCGCGGCAAGCGGTGACATGAAAGAGGCATAAAAAGGATATACTACTAAAAACCTAAGAAAGGCGGCAGTCAAATGTTCCAAAGCTTAACCGAAAAACTGAATAACGCCTTCAAATTTTTTCGCAACAAGGGTAAACTCACAGAGGCTGATGTCAAGGCGGGCATGCGCGAGATCAAGCTTGCGCTCCTTGAGGCAGATGTAAACTTTAAGGTCGTAAAGGACTTTATCAAAATGGTCTCCGAGCGTGCCGTGGGCGCCGAGGTGATGGAATCACTTCTGCCCGCACAGCAGATCGTGAAGATCGTGAACGAGGAGCTCGTGAAGCTGATGGGCACCTCGCAGGCAAAACTCACCATTTCCCCCAAGCCTCCCACAGTCGTTATGATGGTGGGTCTGCAGGGCGCAGGTAAGACCACGCACGCGGGCAAGCTTGCGGGAATGTATAAAAAGCAGGGCAAAAAGCCCTTGCTTGTCGCATGTGACGTGTACCGTCCCGCAGCGATCAAGCAGCTTGAGATCCTCGGCGAAAAGCTGGATATTCCCGTTTATGCGCCGGGTGACAAGGAAAAGCCCGTTAAAATTGCAAAAGAGGCATTGAAGCTTGCCGATAAAAACGGCTATGACATGGTGTTTATCGATACGGCGGGCCGTCTGCATATCGACGAAACGCTGATGGGTGAGCTGCAGGATATCAAGAAGGCGGTTGACCCCACCGAGATTCTTTTGACCATCGATGCCATGATCGGTCAGGATGCCGTCACGGTTGCTGAGCACTTTAACGAGCAGCTCGATGTAACGGGTGTGATCCTCACCAAGCTTGACGGCGATACGCGCGGCGGTGCGGCACTCTCGGTTCGCCACGTGACGGGCAAGCCCATTAAATTCATTGGCGTGGGGGAAAAGCTGGATGCCATCGAGCCCTTCTATCCCGACCGTATGGCAAGCCGTATCCTCGGCATGGGTGATGTGCTTTCTCTCATTGAAAAGGCAGAGCAGGCATTTGACCAAAAGCAAGCCGCAGAGCTTGAAAAGAAGATCCGCGCCGCAACCTTTACGCTGGATGATTATCTCGCGCAGTTCGGTCAGCTGAAAAAAATGGGCAATATCGAAAGCCTAATGGGCATGATGCCGGGCATTAAGCCGGGCGCGCTGAAGGATGCCAAGATCGATGAAAAGCAGCTGGCACGCACCGAGGCGATCATTCAGTCTATGACCAAAAAGGAGCGCGAAAAGCCCGAGATCATCAATGCCTCTCGCAAAATACGCATTGCAAAGGGTAGCGGCACCACGGTAGAGGATGTAAACAAGCTCTTAAAGCAGTTTGATACCGTGCGCAAGATGATGAAGCAATTGACCAGCCCGGGCGGCAAGCGCTCGATGTTCGGAAAGATGAAACTTCCGTTTTAACGGATTTTTTATAAAATAACAATTCAAATAAAAACACAAAAACAAAGGAGATTTTTACCATGGTTAAAATCAGACTCACCCGCACGGGTAAGACCCACAGCCCCGCATACCGTATTATTGTTGCCGATCAGCGCTCTCCCCGCGATGGCCGCTTCATTGAGGAGATCGGTCACTACAACCCCAAGTCCAAGGAGCTGGCAGTTGATGCAGAGGCAGCAAAGAAGTGGCTCGGCAACGGTGCACAGCCTACCGAGACTGTAAAGGCTCTTCTCTCCAAAGCCGGCGTGATCGGTTGATCGCGCGGAGCACCCTATGTTGAGCCTCAAAGAGATCCTGACTGATATTGCAGCAGCCATCGTGGATCATCCCGATGATGTGGTTGTTACCGAGCAGGAAGAAAACAACGAAGTAACGCTGACTTTGAGCGTACATGCCGACGACATGGGCATGGTTATCGGTCGTCACGGCCGCATCGCAAAAGCCATCCGCTCCGTCATGAAGGCGGCAGCAGGCAGCTGCGGCAAAAAAGTGAACGTCGATATCAAAGACTAATAAAAGCCCGCGCTGACCATAGGTCGGCGCGGGCTTTTATATGGTTCTCCAGTAAGCTGCGCAATATGGCGCAGCTCCTTGAAAGCGGCTTGACGTAGGTTACTACGTCAAGCCTTGCTTTTTTATGGTGTGCCTTGCCTTCCCCTTACCGCAGCGGTGAAAAGAGTTCTTGCCAAGATCAAGGCGTTTTTTGAGGAGATTTTGTTCGGCTCGTTCTCTCGCACACAGGAGGCAGGGATCGTGCGCCGTTGCGGCATCGACGTGGCGAAGGGCTTGCAGGAGCAGTACGAAAAGACCTTCTTTGCAGCCCTTGAGGGCAACGCCGCCCG
>CAZOWH010000050.1:0-10974 GCA_964583425.1 uncultured Lachnospiraceae bacterium | reverse complement strand
GGAGAACTCCACACCCGCGCCATTTTCGCATACCGTAACCGTACCTTTTGCAGAACGGAATGCTACGCCGATCTTGGTAACATCCACATTTGCACTGCTGTAGCCGATGGCACAGAGCACGCGACCCCAGTTTGCATCCGCGCCAAACATGGCGGACTTGAGGAGACTGGAGCAGATCACGCTTTTTGCGACCGTTCCCGCGCATTTCGGGCATTTTGCGCCCGTAACCTTGCACTCAAGCAGTTTGGTTGCACCCTCGCCATCACCCGCAAGCATACGGCAGAGCTGCACGGTAACGGTATTGAGAGCCTTCATAAAGGTATTGAAATCGTCACCCTCTGCCACGATTTCCTCGTTTTCGGCGAGGCCGTTGGCAAGCACGGTCACCATATCGTTGGTGGAGGTATCGCCGTCGATGCTGACCATATTAAAGGTCTTTTGAATGTCGGTTGAAAGTGCCTTTTGCAGCATCGTGGTAGAAATTTTCGCATCCGTTGTGATAAAAACAAGCATGGTTGCCATGTTGGGATGGATCATACCGCTGCCCTTGGCAATACCGCCAAGATGGCAGACCTTGCCGCCGAGCAAAAACTCCACAGCAACCTCCTTTGCCACGGTATCGGTGGTGATAATCGCATCAGCCGCGGCGCGCGCGCCGAGGTGCTCGTAGGAAAGCCCCGACACCAGCGTGGGCATTGCCTTTTTGATAGGGGTGATATCAAGGGGCTGACCGATCACGCCCGTGGAGGCAACCACAACATCCTCGACCTTCACGCCCGTTACCTCTGCCACCAGCTCACTCATGAGCTCGGCGATCTCAACACCGTTTGCATTGCAGGTGTTGGCATTGCCGCTGTTGCAGATCACTGCCTGCGCCACGCCATTGGCAAGGTGCTTTTTGGTGACAAGCAGGGGCGCACCCTTCACGAGATTTGTAGTATAGACCGCAGCAGCTGCCGCAGGCACATCACTGACGATCAGGGCAAGATCCTTTTTGATCTTATTTTTGCGGATACCGCAATGTACACCGTTGGCGCGAAAGCCCTTTGCCGCGCAAACGCCGCCTTCTACAAGCTTCATATCTTTATTCATCTTTACTCTCCTGTTACAAGCCCCGTGCATTCATCGACACCGAGCAAAATGTTCATATTTTGAATGGCAGCGCCCGAGGCGCCCTTGCCAAGGTTATCAAAGCGGGAAACAAGCAAAATGCGCTCGTCGTTGCCAAGCACACCAACCTCCATATCATCGCGCCCCGCAAATGCCGAGCCGCAAAGCAGACCTCCCTCGCCCATATCGGCACGGTAGCTCACAAGCCCCTGCTTGTAGGTATCGCTATACACTGCGGCGATATCGGCACGCGTGCCCTTTACCATGTCGGCGAAGAGCGGCACGGTTACCTCCATGCCCGCGTAATAGTCCGCCACGATAGGGGAAAAGAGGGGTGCCTTGGTGATGCCGCACACAGCCTTCATTTCGGGCAGATGCTTGTGAGACTGCGAGAGGCCATATTGGCGCGGTGCACCGTAGCATGCGGCGCGCACCGTATCCTCATATTCGGCGATCATTTTTTTGCCGCCGCCCGAATAGCCGGTCAGCGAAAAGGCAGTAAGCGCCGCATCGGGCGAAAGGAGCCCTGCGTGCACAAGCGGCGCGACCAGCGCCACAAAACCGCTTGCATGGCAGCCGGGATTGGCAATACGCTTTGATGCCGCGATCTCGGCACGCTTGCCCGCCAACTCGGGAAAGCCGTATGCCCACCCGACAGCCGTGCGGTGCGCGGTTGAGGTATCGATCACGGCAGTATTGGGATTATCGATCAAGGAGACCGCCTCTACAGCGGCGGCATCGGGCAAGCAGAGAAAGGCAACGTCGGCATCATTCAGTGCCTCGCAGCGTGCCTCGGTATCCTTTCGCAACTCTTCGGATAAGGTGATCAAGCTAAGGTCGGTACGCTGTGAGAGCCTGTCCTTGATACGCAGACCCGTAGTACCCGCACTGCCGTCAATAAATACTTTTTTCACGGTGATTATCCTTTCAATTCTCGGATGGGAAATTACTCATTGTTTGTGAATATTTATTCACACCCAACATAAGACATACGATTATTATACACACTCGGCAGGCGCTTGTCAAGTATTTATATAGAAATAATTTGCACTTTTGGCAATTCAAGCCGACTTGCAGCGCAAGGCGCCGTTTGAAGTTGCATTTTTATTTATCAATTCCAAAATTTTTATGCAAGACGATCCCCCACATTCACAAATCACACCGCGCATAGGCGCAGCACTGCGACGAAGACACGCATTTCGAAATTCCAGTTTATTTTATATATTTTCCAATTTTGACATCAACGTCATTTAATTTGCAACCGTTTTATTTGAAAATAATTCCACATTCCATGCTCCAAGATTTCTTTTTTGCTTTTCGCTTGTTTTCCAAGGGCCACAAAAGAAAGGGCATCTCAAATGCGAAGCCGCACTTGAGACGCCCATTTTCTTTTTTGATCAAATCACCAAACTACAAATGTGTGCCTGCCCGCAGTAAGATCTGCGATAGGGCCCGGAATAATGTGCGCGCCATGCGCGTTACCAAGGAGATCTCGGGTAAGATCCACGGCATTGCCATCGGGAGCGGTGTAGGGCTGCTCGGTGAGGCGGGGCACGCCGAGGCGCTCGGTGGCAACGGGCTTGCAATCGGCATTTACCACTGCTTCGGGCACCGTCAGAGTCAGCACCCACTTGCCGTTTCGCTCTTCGATTTCCGCCGCAATGCTCTTCTCTGCCATAATAGCACGCTTTTCATGCCTTGAGGGCTTTGCATATCCGCTGTAGGCATTGTCCTCTATCCAAACAGGCCGGGCAACGTCGCCGTACTTGCTAAGACCGCCGATCTCGCGCACATTATCACTGAAGACATCTTCTCCGGCAATGGTCTCATACATAGCAACGCCGTTGAGGTAGACCTCGCCAAGGTGTGCGGCGTGTGTGCTCGGCTCGATCAGCCAGTCGCCCTCCACCTCCAGCGCGTAAGGATTCCAATCGCCGAACATGCTGTTGGGCAGCATCTTTTTCCAAACTGAGCCCGATACGTGCTCCCAGCCGGTGACGACCTCAGAGCCCTTGATAATGGGGTGCTCTCCCTCGGCTGCCTCATAAACAATACGCTGAAAATCGCTCATACCGCCGTTTTGGGGGTCTACCCATTCACGGTAGGTGCCGCTGTGCACACGGACGGTGTCACCCGCTACGGCAATTTGTGCCGCGTGATTGATAGTGCGAAAGGGTGCCTCTGCCGTGCCCGCTCCGCGGTCACAGCCGTTTATCGAAACATGATAGATCATAACAATACCTCTCTTATTTTAAATGGCCGAAAGCTGCTTAAAGCTTTTGCGCAGGGCGGGATACAGATCAAGATACATGCGATAATATTTCATATATGCCTCGTGTGCTGCAGCATCGGAGGTAGTGCGGCTCTTTTCTGCAACCACGCAGGTACATCCCTCCTCAACCGTGCGCCATACACCTGCGGCGCAGCCGCCAAGGATCGCCGCACCAAGTGCCGCGCCCTCATCGGAGCGCATGGTCTTGATGGCAATACCGTACACGTCGGCAAGCACTTGCTGCCAGAAGGTGCTTTTGCCGCCACCTCCGCAAAGCGCCATATCCGCCACCGAAACGCCAACCTCGCGCAGGATCTCAAGGCAACTGTAAAGCGAGTAGGATACCCCCTCCATCACAGCGCGCGCCAAATGCGCGCTCGTATGCATTGCCGAGAGCCCAAAGAAAACACCGCGCGCATCGGAATCAAGGATCGGCGTGCGCTCTCCCATCAGATAAGGGAGATAAAGCAGGTGCTCGGCGCCGATCGGCAGTGCGGCACACGCCGCATCCAATTCCTTGTAGGACAGCGTAGGAGCAAGATTTTTGCGAAACCAGTTGAGCGAAAGCCCTGCCGCTTGCGTGACGCCCATCACGTGCCAGGTATTGGGAACAGCCGCGCAAAAGGTATGAATGCGCCCCTCGGGGTCAATGACGGGGGTGTTAGTGGGAGCAAAAACCACTCCACTGGTGCCAATGGTGGTAAACGCTTTTCCCGCGGCATAAACGCCCATACCGATCGCTGCTGCAGCGTTATCGCCCGCGCCGCCCGCCACGGGAAGCCCTGCGGGCAAGCCTGTTTGTGCCGCGGCAATCTCGGTTACCCTACCCGTTTCTTCCGGACTCTCGTATACTGTTGCGAGCATGGATAGGTCAATGCCAAGTGCCTCGCACACCTCAGGACTCCACGCACGCTTCGGCACGTCAAGCAGTTGCATGCCAGAGGCATCGGAGACCTCAGTGGCATAAGCGCCCGTCAGCTTAAAACGAATATAATCCTTTGCCAGCAAAATATGCGCACACTTGGCAAAATTTTTCGGCTCATGCTTTTTCACCCACATCAGCTTGGAGGCGGTAAAGCCCGGGAGCGCGGGATTTCCCGTGATCGCTACCAAGCGCTCACGGCTGACGATCTCCTCTATCTCGCGGCACTCCACGCCCGTGCGCTGATCGCACCAAAGGATAGCGGGACGAATCACGGCATTGTCACGGTCAAGCAGCACAAGGCTGTGCATCTGACCCGAAAGGCCCATGCCGACGATCTCACCGTCGGTAGCGTGTGCCGCAATCTCCTTTAGCGTGGTGCAGGCTGCCTGCCACCAATCCGCGGGGTTTTGCTCCGCCCAACCGTTTTGCGGCTGGGAAAGCGGATATTCCGCCGTGGCTGAGGCGATCACGCTGCCGCAGGTATCGAACAGCACACTTTTTGTGCCCGATGTGCCGACATCAATTCCAATCAAATACTGCTTCATGGCTTAGATCCCAAACATCACTTCGTTCATCACGTGCTCAAGATATTCCTGTCTGCCGCTCATATTTGTGGTCACATCGCCAAGCTGCAGGGCGTACTGCTCCAGCTCCGCCATGGTTGCCGCGCCCTCCTTGATCCGCTTGCCAATGCCGCTTTCATAGCTTTTATAACGCTCGGCAACAAAGGCACCCAGTCTCCCGTCGCGGATCAGCTTGTCCGCAAGGCGCAGACCCAGCGCATAGGCATCCATGCCCGCAATGTAGGCAAGGAATATATCCTCGGGGGTGTTGGAGCCGCGGCGGGTCTTGGCATCAAAATTAAGTCCGCCCTTGGTAAAGCCGCCTACCTTCAGCACCTCCAGCATGCAAAGCGTGGTATCGTATACGTTGGTCGGGAACTGGTCGGTATCCCAGCCAAGCAGCATGTCGCCTTGGTTGGCATCGATCGAGCCAAACACACCGTTGATGGCAGAAACACGCAGCTCGTGCTGGAAGGTGTGGCCCGCAAGCGTGGCATGATTTGCCTCGATATTCATTTTAAAATCCTTGTCAAGCCCGTATTTGCGCAGAAAGGCAAGGACGGTGGAGGCATCAAAATCATACTGGTGCTTGGTTGGCTCCTTGGGCTTGGGCTCGATGTAAAAATCACCCGTAAAGCCGATGGAGCGTGCGTAATCCACCGCCATGCGCATGAGGTACGCCATATTATCCTGTTCGCGCGCCATATCGGTGTTCAGCAGGGTCTCGTAGCCCTCTCTGCCGCCCCAAAACACGTAGCCCTCGCCCTCAAGTGCAGTGGTGATCTCGATTGCCTTTTTGATCTGCGCCGCGGCAAAGGCAAAGACATCGGCATTGGGTGCGGTGCCCGCACCGTGCATATAACGCTTGTTGCCAAAGCAGTTTGCCGTGCCCCAAAGCACCTTTTTGCCGTATTCCTTCATCAGCTTGCCGAGCAATGCGGTGATCTCGTCAAGACGTGCGTTGCTTTCGGCAAGTGTCTCGCCCTCGGGTGCAATATCTCTGTCGTGGAAGCAGAAATAGTCGATGTCCAGCTTATCCATCAGCTCAAACGCAGCATAAGCCTTATTTTTTGCGCTCTCCATGGGGTCGGCGGCACCGTAGGTCTTGGCAAGTGTGCCGGCGCCAAACATATCCGTGCCCTCCGCGCACATGGTGTGCCAGTAGGACATGGCAAAGCGCAGCTGCTCGCGCATGGTCTTACCGCCGATCACCTCATCGGGGTTGTAATAGCGAAAGGCAAAGGGCGTTTTTGCCCCCTTTCCCTCATATCTGATCTTGCCGATCTCTTTAAAAAATCCCTTCATATCAGCTCTCCCTTGTGTGCTTTATCGCCATGCTGGCATGATACCCAATCTCATTTTACAGGAAAGGAATTGACATTTCCAGCCAAAGACTATATAATAAATAGACAACATTTAACTTTTGGAGTGGGAGATCTTCTTATGCTTTACGAATCGGAGCATTCACTGCAGGGCGAGCTGCTAAAGGTAGAAACAGGCAGTGATTTCAGCTTTCCGCCACATCTGCACAGCAGCTTTGAGCTGATTGCCGTCACCGAGGGGGAAATGGTGATCACAGTAGACAAAATGCAATATAAGCTCACGCAAGGCGAGGCGCTCCTGATCTTTCCCAATCAGGTGCACGCGCTGCACACACCACAGCACAGCACCCACATCCTCTCTATTTTCTCCTCCCAGCTGGTGCATGCCTATGCCAACAGCGTGCTTGGCAAGCTGCCCGAAAGCCACTTATTCCACCCGAACCCCTTTTATGTGGAGCAGCTGTTTTTGATGCGCGGCTGCAACGATCTTTTGCGCATCAAGGGGCTGCTTTACTCCCTTTGCGCCGAGTTTGACAGCGTTGCCACCTACCGTGCCCGCGAAAGCGAAAAACGGGATCTGCTCTTTGCGATCTTTCAGTTTGTGGAAAACAATTACAGCGGCGACTGCTCGTTGGCGGCACTGGCGGCACACACCTCCTATCACAGCGTATATCTTTCGCGCTACTTCAAGCAATACATTGAGCTGACCTATACCGACTACGTCAATCGCTACCGCATCAACGAGGCGGCGTATCTTTTAAAAAATTCGGAGCAAAAGATCTTAAATATCGCATACGATTGCGGCTTTGACTCGCTGCGCAGCTTTAACCGCAGCTTCAAACGGATCATGGGCACCACGCCGAGCGCCTACCGCGAAGCCACATAAAAATTTTTTCAAAAATGGTGCGCACGTCAAAAATTTCCGTCTTTATAGATGGAGGGAGATTGCGAGAAAGGAGAAGGTTATGGAAGACAGTAAAATTATTGAGCTATATCTTGCGCGGGACGAGCGATCCATTACAGAAACGGCAAGCAAATACGAGCGCTTTTGCCTCACGGTCGCTTACAATATCCTTTGCAACAACGAGGATTCGGAGGAGTGCGTAAACGATACTGGCTGAAGGCATGGAACAGCATCCCACCCACAATACCGCAATCCCTGCGCGCATTTCTCGGCAGGATCACAAGAAATCTCGCATACGACAAATACCGTTATTACAGCAGCGAGCGACGCGGAGGTGGAGAATTGCCGCTTTCTTTTGACGAGCTACAGGAATGCATCCCCGCGGGGGATGCGGAGCGCGAGGAATATGAGCTGCGCGTGCTTGGCGAGGTGATCAACGAATTTCTCTCAAAGCTCAGCCGCCGCGACCGCAACATTTTTCTCTGCCGCTATTATTACACCTACCCAATTACCGACATTGCAAAAAGCCATGCTCTTAGTGCGGCATATGTGCGCAATGTTTTATCCCGCACAAGACAAAAGCTGAAGCTAAATCTTGAAAAGGAGGGATATCGTATATGAAGGAAGAACATCTTTACCGCTCTCTTGAATTTGTGGATGAAAAATATCTTGAAAGCGCCGAGAATGCCATGCACGGGCGAAAGCGTGTTCTTGCGCGCCGCTGGGGCACCGTTGCGGCAGCCCTTGCGCTTGTGCTTACCATTGCCTGGACACAAATATTGAGCCCGATATTTTTCCCTTACGTATTGCCTGATTACGTGGATTCTCCCTACTCAGCCACCATTGTGGCATCCGGCTTTCAACCTGCCCCCGGTCATACTCTCACAGGAACAAAAGCCTATAAAAATGTTTATGCACCATCTCTGAGCTATATTGCAATCGACCCTTTACCGTCAAAAAAGGTAGGCACCCTGCCCGTTTACTATTGCCTTGCCGGCTATTCGCCCTATAAAGTATATAAGGAAGTAAATGCTGATGAGTATGCGGCATTTGTGGAAGCTTGCGTGCCCAATTTAGCCACTCTACTCGGCACTACCGATTATACAGTATCTGCAACCGAGCAAACATACCGAACGGTCTTTAGCGCAGATAGCTACAGCGCAACACTTACACAAAGCATCTACGGCAACTTTGTTAACCTTAAGGGGTCAATTGTCACAATTGATGCCACCCATCGTGACAAGAAGCTGATTGCAGAGCTTGACGAATTGCGCGTACGCTTATGTGAGATCTTTGCTTTAAATCTGCAGGATACCAAGATAGAGCGCTATTATTTCGACGACAGGCGCGATCCTTCAATATCTATCTATTTTTATAATGAGGGCGACCACATTATGAACACGATAACTACGCCTGAGTATGCCGATTATATCTCCCTTACCTTTAACGGCAGCGAAAACACTCAGCTGCAAATCAAATACAGCCGCTCAATATTGCAAGAAGAAGTGACTGAGGTGAATATTATTCCGTTTAAGGAAGCCAAAAAAATGTGTGCCAACGGCTATGTATTCGGAACGGGTCAACTTCAAGATCAAGCCGAGCTTGACTTTAGCCGATATAGTGCCGTAGGCTTGGAATATAGGTATATCCGTTCTTACGGATATATGCCGTTTTACGTTTTTTACAAAAGAAATCTTACCGCACACTCCGCGTTTCACAAGGCCTATGCTAAGGTCTACGTGCCCGCAGTACAGATCAAGGGCTTGGAATATTGCTTTGACTAATAAAAATAACACCCATGGGCAAGGTGCGCTTTCACGCGCCTTGCCCATGGTGTTTGAGGGAGGGGGCTTTTTGCAAAAAGCCCCCTCCCTTATTTTCTCATACATGTTATCTTATTTCACCGCGATGCATTCGATCTCGAGCTTTGCGCCCTTCGGGATCGCCGCTACCTGCACGCAGCTGCGCGCGGGATAGGGAGCCTTGAAAAAGCTCTCATAAATGCCGTTTACGGTAGTAAAATCGCCAAGATCGGCAAGGAATACCACGGTTTTTACCACGTTTTCCATGCCAACACCTGCGGCAGCAAGCACGTTTTTGAGGTTGGTAAGCGCCTGCACAGCCTGCTCCTCAACGCTATCTGCCATCTTACCCGTAGCGGGATCAACGGGGATCTGCCCCGACACGAATACCATATTGCCGAGATCAAGCGCCTGCGAATAGGGGCCGATGGCGGCGGGTGCCTGATCGGTAGAAATTTGTTTGATCATCATGGCTCTCCTTAAGAAACGATCTTAAATCCTGCTTTGGTCAGCTCGTGGCGGATCTCCTCGATCTGCTCAAAATCGCGTGTTTCCATGCCGATCTTGAGGAAGCAGCTTGCAACCGCCATGTTGGCATCGGATCTTTCATGGTGCACGCTTACCACGTTACCGCCACAGCGGGAAATGATGCTGCTGACACCCAGCAGCTGACCGGGCTTATCCTCAAGGGCGATCTGCAGCGTGGCGTTTCTGCCCGTGGTAACAAGCCCGCGGGTAACCACGCGCGAGAGGATATTTACATCGATGTTACCGCCCGAAACAAGGCACACGACCTTCTTGCCCTTAACGGGAAGCTTATCGAACATTACAGCGGCAACGCTGACAGCGCCCGCGCCCTCGGCGATCAGCTTCTGCTTTTCCATCAGCGTGAGGATCGCGGTGGCGATCTCGTCCTCCGAAACGGTCACCACCTCATCAACGTATTCGTTAATGAGCTTGAAGGTGTTATCGCCGGGGTGCTTGACGGCAATACCGTCGGCAAAGGTGGAAACGGTTTCAAGGGTAATTTGCTTACCAAGCTTTACACTTTCTGCCATACTGGCGGCACGCTCTGCCTGCACGCCGTAAACCTTGATATCGGGGCGCAGATGCTTGATGGCAAATGCCACGCCCGAAATAAGACCGCCGCCGCCAATGGGTACCACAACGGCATCCGCATCGGCAAGCTGCTCTAAGATCTCAAGCCCGATGGTACCCTGCCCTGCTATGACCTCTTCATCGTCAAAGGGGTGGATAAAGGTTGCACCCGTCTCATCGCGCAGCTCGATTGCCTTGGCATAGGCATCGTCATAAGCACCCGGCACAAGGCAGGTCTCGGCGCCAAACGCCTTGGTTGCCTGCACCTTACTGATGGGTGCGCCATCGGGCATGCAGATCACGCTCTTGATGCCCATTTTCTGCGCGGCAAGCGCCACGCCCTGTGCGTGGTTACCCGCACTGCAAGCAATAATGCCCTTTGCCTTATCCGCCTCGGATAACTGGCTGATCTTATAGTATGCACCACGCACCTTAAAGCTGCCGGTTACCTGCAGATTTTCGGTTTTCAGATAAAGCTCGCAATCGGTGCACATATTGCGTGCCTGAATGAGGTCAGTCTTACGTGCCACCTCACGGAGCACATATGCCGCCTGATAGATCTTGTCGAGTGTTAGCATACTGCCTCCCTCAAAGCGTCACGCGCCAGCCGAAGGGATCGGCAAGCTTGCCTGTTTGGATACCCGTAATGGTATCATACAGCTTTTGGCTGACAGGACCGATGCCACCGTCGCCGATGGTCATAACATCGTCCTTATAACGGAGCTTACCAACGGGCGAAATGACCGCCGCGGTGCCCGTGCCGAACACCTCCTCAAGCGTGCCGTTTTTCTGTGCCTCCAATAGCTCGTCCACCGAAATGCGGCGCTCCTCGGCGGGAATGCCCCACTCACGGAGCAGCTGCAATACCGAATTGCGGGTCACACCGGGAAGAATAGAGCCGTTCAGCATAGGCGTTACCACCTTACCGCCGATCTTGAAGAAGATGTTCATCGCGCCCACCTCTTCGATGTACTTGCG
>CAZOWH010000049.1:5306-11340 GCA_964583425.1 uncultured Lachnospiraceae bacterium | reverse complement strand
TAAAAAAACAGTTTTTGATTTACTAACAATTAGTAATTATAATTTAAAATTATTGTAAGGTGGGTATCCCACTTTGCGAAATTCTCGGAGAGGGGTGGAAAATTGGCGTGTGACGGCAATTTTCCACCTCGCCTTATCCTGTTCCCTAAAATATAAAATTAACAAAGGAGATACAACATGTTTGACAAGGTCAGTTCTAAGTTAAAAATGGTAGCAAGCATTTTTGTTATAATAGGGAGTTTAGCAAGTTTTATTTCATCCATCGTCTTATTCACGGGAGAAAAGATAGCAGTAGGAATTGTTGTTTTAATTTGTGGTATTTTTTTATCTTGGGTTTCCGCATTGCTCATCTACGGATTTGGTGAATTGATAGAAAAAGCATCTCAAATAGAGAAAAACACGAGATACTCGGCAACTCAAGAAGTCATCAATGGTGGTTCGATCGAAAACAATCAAGAAATTCAACGTTCGTTTAAAGCATCGGGCATAATGAGTATTCCAAAGAGAAAAGGAGACAATAATGATTTATAAAAACGGTTTTAAAGAATATTTCTTTATGGGCACAATTTTTGGGTTGTGCATGGGTGCTTTTTTCTTTTTTACTAGAATTGTGAATTTAGCAGGATTTTTTGTTGTTGCTGTTTCATCAGGCACTTTATTTGCTTTTATCATGTATTTGTTTGCAAAGCGTGTAGAGATCAAGTCAAAATATTTGCATAACGAAATTGCAAAGGTTCGTAGAATAATTTGCGAGGGAGTAGCTACTATAAAAGGGGTTGGTGGTTGGCTTTTTGTAACAGAAGATGCCATTGAATTTTATCCACACAAAATTAATTTAGGTGGTGAAAGTATAGCGGTTTTAATAGATGATATAGTTGCAGTAAATAATGGGTTCAATAATATTGAAATAGCAACAAAAGAGTCCACCTACAAGTTTATTGTAAATAAACCTACTGGATGGAAAAACTTGATAATACATACAATCGGCAATGATTAAAAGCTACACTCTGTCCACCCCTTGTACACCCACACAATACAAAGCACCACAAAAACCAATTACAAACACACAACCTACCAAGCGTAAAATCTGCCTTTTCGGTGGATTTTACGCTCATTTTACACAAAAAGAATCCGTTTGAAGATAGCCTCGAACATTTCTAAAAACTCCTATATTGAATAAGAATCTCGTAAACACGCACAATATTTACGAGAAAATTTGAATTTTATCTCATAATGCATTGACCAATCTCGTAAAATATGATATAATTTACGAGAAAATCCGAATTGTTAGGAGCTTATATGAGAAAATTTAATTATACTGCATTAAAAAATATGAAGTGGGATTCCGAAATGATGGGATACGTTGCCATCATTCACGAAATGAAGGGCAAGCAAGTGCTTTATCTTAGGCAAAAGCCCGAAACCCTTGATAAGCTTGTGGAACTCGCAAAGGTACAAAGTACCGAAAGTTCCAACGAGATTGAAGGAATCCGCACGACTAACACTCGTCTAAAGCAGCTCATATCGGAGAAAACAACACCAAAAAATCGTGACGAGCAAGAGATTGCCGGATATCGTGATGCGCTTGCCGTAATACACGAAAGCTTTGAATATATCCCTCTGACACCAAATTATCTTTTACAATTGCATAAAATTTTATATAGTCATTCGGTAAAAGATGTTGGCGGAAGATTCAAGAATGTGCAGAATTATATCAGCGCTACAGATGGTGAAGGAAAGCAGTTTACCCTGTTTACACCGCCTGCGCCGTATGAAACACCCGATATGATATCGGAGCTGTGCGATGAGTTCAACCGTGCTATCGCAGATTGCGATGTTGACCCGCTTATACTCATACCCATCTTCATTCACGATTTTCTTTGCATTCACCCCTTCCTTGACGGAAATGGAAGAATGAGTCGACTGCTCACAACGCTTCTCTTGTACCGTAGCGGATATATGGTCGGCAAATATATTTCCTTGGAAGCAAAAATCGCAAAGAATAAAAATCTTTATTACGATGCCTTGGAGTTATCGCAAGCAGAGTGGCACGAGGGTAACGATGATCCCAGACCATTCGTTAAGTATTTGCTTGGTACGATTATTTCCGCATATCGTGATTTTGAAGAGCGAATGGAGATTGTCAGCGATAAAGATTCCGCTATGAATATCGTTGTAAAAGCCGTTGAAACAAGAATTGGAAAATTTACAAAAGCAGATATCGTAGCACTTTGCACTTCTATCAGTACAAGCTCTGTGGAAAGTTCATTGAAAAAATTAGTGCGTAACGGTGACGTTAAAAAACACGGAAATGGTAGGGCTACTTTTTATACAAGAAATATATGACCGTCCACCCCCTGTACACCCACACGCGACCAGACACCACAAAACCCACTAACAAACCCACAACCTACTAAGCGTAAAATCTGCTTTTTCGGTGGATTTTACGCTCATTTTACACAAAAATCACCCATTTGAAAGATAGCCTCGAACATTTCTAAAAACTCCTAAGGGCTAGTTATGGGTTCGAAACATTGACGCGCCGCTTCCCTGCGGGAAGTCTTGTAGGGCGCGGCAAATTCCCGTTGGGGGTGCCACAAGCGGTCTACGAGAACATTTGAAGACCGCTTTTTGTAAAATTATAGCAGGTACTATCGAAAGGCTCCCTGGTGTAAAGGGAGCCTTTTATAGTGCTGCGTAAAAACAAATAAGTGGACTGCCGCAAATTGTGCTGTTCGCACAATTGCGGCAGTCCAAAACGTCTCGGGGCTTTTTATTTAAAATTACACCACCACATAGCGCCAAGGGCGCTCGCGATCCTCCTTGGCGGCGTAGTCGATGCCAACGCGCGGGAGCGCGGTAAAGGCGGGCATGGGCGCGCCATCGTCCTCCAGCCAAATGCCGCCCGCCTCGGTCAGCGGCAGACGGTTATCGGCACAGGTAATGCCAAGCGTCTTGGTAAGCCTGCCCGGACCGCTTGCGCCCTCCACGCCGCGAATGAGCACCGCCTCGGGGTGATTTTCCGCCCCCGTTACCACGTTTAAGAGACTATGAATGCCATAGCAAAGATAAACGTAGGCAATGCCGCCCGCTTGATACAGCGTATCGGTACGCGGTGTGTGTCCCTTATGCGCGTGGCAGGCGGTATCCTCCTCGCCAAAGTAGCACTCTGTTTCGGTAATGCGGCGGCGAATGACGGTATCGCCCTGACGGCGGCAAAGCAGCTTGCCAAGCAGCAGCGGCGCCAGCTCGGTTGCGGGGCGGGTGTAAAATACTTGATCTAAAATCATATAGACTCTCTTTCACAAATCGGGGTAGTGGCGCGCTTCAGGCGAGGCAAGTGCCACCCCCGGCACACAGCCACAGGCGCAGAGCCTGCTCGGCAGTTGCGGCAAGATTTTTGGCAGCATTTTCGGTATCCATTGCTTCATTTAACGTACAAGGGGTGCGCAAAATCGGGAAAAAGGCATCAATGCCGTGGTCATGGCAGCGGGTGGCATCCTCGGTAACGCACCCCGCAAAGGCAATAACAGGCTTGCCGTATTTTTTGGCAAGTGCCGCAACCGCCACGGGCGCCTTGCCCATAGCGCTTTGTCCATCCAGTCTTCCCTCGCCCGTGATCACAAGATCTGCGGTTTTTATGGCATTTTCCAGCCCCGTTTCGCGGGTAACCAACGCCGCACCCGGGGTAAGGGTGGCCGGCAGATAGGAAAGAAAGGCAAAGCCGAGACCACCCGCAGCACCTGCACCGGGAAATTCGGCATCTGCATTTGGATTCACCTTCTTGGTCAGCGCCGCATAGTGCGCCATGTATTCATCCATTTCTCGCACCATTGCGGGGGTTGCGCCCTTTTGCGGTCCGTAAATCGCGCTGCAGCCATTCTCCCCACACAGCGGATTTTTGACATCGCATGCCACAAAAAACTCGCAATCGGCAAGTGCCCCGTGCATATGGGCGGTATCAATTTTTGCGAGCTTGGCAAGCCCCGCCGCACCAAAGGGCACGGAATTGCAGTTTGCATCCAAAAATTGCGCGCCAAGCGCTTGCAGCATGCCCACACCGCCATCATTGGTGGCGCTGCCGCCAATGCCGACAATAAATTTGCGGCAGCCCTGTGTGATGGCATCGAGAATCAGCTCGCCAACGCCGTATGTGGTGGTATACAGGGGGTTACGCTTTTCTGCAGGCACAAGTGTGATGCCCGCGGCGGCTGCCATTTCAATAACGGCGGTATCCCCTTTAATGCCGTAGGTGGCGGATACAGGCGCACCCAGCGGCCCCTTGACGGTTACGGTGCGGGTGCTGCCACCTGTGGCGATGATCGCCTCAACAGTTCCCTCGCCGCCATCGGCAAGGGGGGATATTTCTACTTCGGCTGCGGGGGCGGCGCGGTGAGCACCCTCGGCTATTGCCCTGCCTGCCGCAAGGCTGGTAAGACTACCCTTAAAGCTATCTATTGCAACAACGATCTTCATAATGTACACCTCGTTTCTTAATAAGCTTATTGTAGCACAGTAAAAGTGGTGTGTCAAGGAAAAGTGTGGCGTTGCGCTTATCTTGCATAAAGTGTAACAAAATGCGTTTGTGTCATACATCGGTGATGAGGGATTATCTACATATTACAATTCTGCCACCTATCCCCTTGCATTTCGGAAAAAAATGGGTTATAATGAGAACAGAGGCACAGGCAAAGCCTGTGCACATGAAAGGAGAAACAAAATGAGACTTGCAAATAAGGTAGCTATCGTTACGGGCGGCAGCCGCGGCATTGGATACGCTACGGTTGAGGCATTTTTGCGTGAGGGTGCCACGGTGGTGCTTTGCGCAAGCCGCCAAGAGACTGCCGACAAGGCAGTGGCACAGTTAAAGGCAGCCAATCCTGCGGCAAAGGTAGAGGGCATTTGGCCCAACCTCTCGGTTTTTGATGAGGTAAAGGCGGCAGTTGACGGCGTTGTGGCAAAATACGGCAAGATCGACATTCTTGTAAACAACGCGGGTATATCCGAGAGCACGACCTTTGACAAATACACCGAGGACGTATTCTCGAAGGTAATTGACCTTAACGTAAAAGGCATTTACACCTGCTCGAAGGCGGTTGCCGATCACATGATGGCGGCGGGCACGGGCGTAATTCTCAACACCTCCTCTATGGTAAGCATTTCGGGTCAGCAGGCAGGCGTTGCCTATCCGACCTCGAAATTTGCGGTAAACGGCTTTACCCTGTCGCTCGCGCGTGAGCTTGGTCCCCGTGGCATTCGCGTAAACGCGGTTGCCCCCGGCATTACCGAGACCGATATGATGAAGGCAGTACCGAAGGAGGTTATCGAGCCGATGATCGCGCGCATTCCCCTGCGCCGCCTTGGCACCCCTGCCGATATTGCAAACGCTTTTGTATTTTTGGCTTCCGACGAGGCATCCTATATTACAGGTGTTGTACTCTCGGTTGACGGATTGATGAGGAGTTAATGATGGATAACAAGGCAATGTATAAGCTTTCCTACGGCTTGTTTGTGGTAACCGCTAAGGATGGCAAGGATAACGGCTGCATTACCAACACGGCAATGCAGGTAACCACCACGCCGAACCGCATTACTTTGGCGGTCAACAAGGCGAATTTTACCCATGATATGATCTTGAAAACAGGTGCTTTCAATGTTTCAATCCTCTCGGAGGAGTCGAAATTTGACGTATTTGAGCGCTTTGGCTTCAAGAGCGGCAGAGATACCGACAAATTTGCCGATTTCAGCGACTGGGCACGTGCGGAAAACGGCATTACGTATGTGACAAAGGGTGTCAATGCGGTGATCTGCGCGAGGGTCTGTGACACGGTGGATCTCGGCACGCACACCCTGTTTATTGCCGATGTGACCGACGCCATGACCCTCTCCGAGGCACCCTCGGCAACCTATGCCTACTATCACGCGCACATCAAGCCGAAGCCCGCCGAGAAAAAGCCCGCCGGCAAGACGGTATGGCGTTGCAAGATCTGCGGCTACGAGCATGAGGCGGAGGAGCTGCCCGAAGATTTCACCT
>CAZOWH010000049.1:0-5206 GCA_964583425.1 uncultured Lachnospiraceae bacterium | reverse complement strand
CCGAAGATTTCACCTGTCCCCTTTGCAAGCATCCCCGCGAGGATTTTGAGAAGGTTGTGAGCTGACACAAGCACAGCTACACCTCATCTAAAGAATTCGACAGAATTCTTTGTAGGTGGAGGCCGCCTTTGGCGGCTACACCTCATCTAAAGAATTCGACAGAATTCTTTAGCCTTCACCCTCAAGGGGAAGGCTTGTATACGCCCAAAAGTAGAGAAAAAATGCGGCAGAAACGGTTTCTGCCGCATTTTCGCAATTTTTAGTATTCCACAACAACTGCCGCCAAACGCTTGGCGGATTCGGCGAGGGATCTGAGCCAAGCCCACTCGCGGATGGAATGAATGCCGTCACCCTCGGTACCGAGTGAATCGATGCACGGAATGCCTGCCGCGGTGACCTCTGCGGCATCCGAGCCGCCCTTGGAGCCGTCTGCCTGCAGCGTGGGCAAGCCGTTTCTCGCATAAATCTCGTTCATACGCTCGAAAAGCTTCATATTACGCTCGGTCAGCTCCATGGCGAGGCGCGTGCTGAACACCTCAAGCTCCGTGGTGCAACCCGGCACGTATACGGTATCGGCAATTTTTTTCACGTATGCCTTGACCCATTCCAGCTGCTCCGCTGTGGAAAAGCGAATGTTGATCTTAAACTCACAATACCCCGCAACGGTATTGGGAACGGTACCGCCGCCGATCACGCCGCAGCTACACGTAAGCCCATTATCATCCTTTAATTTTTCAAGCTCGATGATTTTATACGCTGCCTCACGAATAGCGTTTGCACCCTTTGTGGCACAGTTGGAGGCATGCGCCTCCTGCCCTGTGATCTTAAAGGTATAATTGATGATGCCCTTTCGGGAAAGAATTGCCTTGCCCGCCTTAAAGCCCTCAAGATTCAGAAATGCAGCAGAGCCCTTTGAGGTCTCGCAAATATGGTTAATGGTAGCTTTGTTGCTGACCGAGCTGCCGTTTTCCTCATCGGTCTGCATGATAAGACGCACGGGGCGTGCGGTAAAGCCGCAATTTTTGAGCGCTGCCATGGCAAGCACCGCCGCCACCACACCGCCCTTACAATCAAGCACACCGGGACCGTAGATCTTTTCCTCATCACGGCGCACGGCGGGTGTACCGAACATGCCGACGGGATGCACGGTATCGAGGTGCCCGGAAAGCGTGATGGGCGCGCCCTCGCTATCCTTATTCATGGTAATACACACAACGTCTCCTGCCTTTGGCTGCGAAAAAACCTCAACCGCAAAGCCCATTTTCGCACCCCAATCGGCAAAATATTTACCGCATTGATCCACACCTGCCTTGTAGCTGGTAGGGCTTTCAATGTTGCAAACATCCTCCCAAAATCCGATATATTCTTCATTCAATGCCTCAATCTCGGCAAAAAGCTTTTCACAGTTCATGTGTGTCACCTCATATCAGTATTTATGAATTTAGTATAGCACAATCCAAATATCGTGTCAATAAAAAAAGACCGAGAATTCTCGGCCTTTTTTTATTATTTTTTATTAAGAGATAAACATTTGTGTCCAGTAATTGCCGTCGGCAACATAGCCTACACCTATTTTGGTGAATGAGGCGTTCAGGATATTGGCGCGATGCCCCGAGGAGGTCATCCACCCATTGACCACCGCTTGGGGGGTTTTATAGCCCTTGGCAATATTTTCGCCTGCCGAGCGGTAGGAAATACCAAAGCTTTTGATCATTTGGAAGGGCGAGCCGTAAACGGGGCTGGTGTGCGAAAAGTAGTTATTATCCTGCATATCCTGCGACTTATAGCGCGCCACGCGGGAAAGCTGCCAATCGACTGTAAGAGGATTTAGCCCTCTTGCGGTGCGCTCCTCGTTTACAAGGCGCACGACCTCTGCCTCATAGGAAAGCACGCTTGCATCAAGCGAGGGAATATTTAACACCTGACCGGGGTAAATAAGCGCGGGATTGGTAATCTGCGGATTAGCTTTTTTGATCTCATCAAGACCTATTTCGTATTTCACCGCGAGTTTCCACATGGTATCGCCCTTGACGACCGTATGTGTGGTGGCAGCCGAGGCGCTGATCACCAAGGTGGAAATAAGTAATGTAATACCTAATATAAATACTATAACTTTTTGCTTGCTTTTAATATCGTTGTACCTCCATTACGTGATACGTCTATTATAGCATAGGGAGTACCCTCATTGCAAATGCAATGTGTGGAAGCGGTGGTAGGCTAAGGCAAAAAGCCCCCAAATGGGGTGCGTTTTTGCCATGATATGCACGCGCTTCCACAAACAAACGCCCGTGTACGCAAAATGCGCACACGGGTACTGCTTTTTATGACATTATTCGGCAACCTCGACCACGCCGTTTGCCTTGACGGTGATGGTCATGCCCTCCCTCACATAGGCAAGGAACTCCTCGCCAAGGCTATCCACAACAGGCATTTTCACGCCCTCGAGCCACACATCGGCGAGGATCACGCCTGCGCCAGCAAGCGAGTCAATGGGGTTTGAAAAGAGCATGCAGGCGGGTTGGCGTTCCATAGCGCAAGCGCAATAGAGCACAAGTCCACCCGTGGTAGAGCCGATGGTCTGGGGCAGGCAAAGCGCCTTACCAACCATCTGCTTACCATAAAGATCGGGGTTGTTCTGGTCGCCGCAGGTGGCAGTCTTATCGCCAAACTGCAACGCCTTTTGGAAGGAAGCGAGGGTATTCAGACCGCCGTGGGAAACAAGCGCCGGGGCGGTGACCTCGCCGGGGGCTACAACTCTGCCTTGAAAGCTTCTCATTATTTGTTCCCTCCTTTGGTAATCTCTTTGAGGATCTCATCATCGGTATAATAGCGCGCGGTGGTGTAGGTGCGCAGCTTATTGGAGGATGTGATCACGGGCATTTTGCCGCAAAGCGGATTGTTCATATACATCAGCGGACAGATGTAGGAAAGAATGACACCCGTTTTTTCAAGGCGCGCGGCATAGGGCGTTTTCTTGAACTCGGCGATCACGGCAGGTGCGGAGGTGAAAACCGTGGGGATCAGCACCCGCTTGTTTCCTGCCTCGGCAAGCGATTTTTCCAGCTTTTCGGTCCAGGACTTCAGCTGTGCAAGGCTCATGTGCGGGCAGCCCATAAAGCAAAGCTTTGGCTTGGCATCGGGATTTTTCCAAATCACGGGATAGCTGTCATACACGCGCTGCAGCTCAGCATCGTCGATCACGTAGACCTGTGCCCCCTCCTTCACCAGTGCCTCGCCCTGCTCCCTTGCCTCGGGCGTGAGGTTTTCGATATGATAAAGACCGACCGCGCCGTTAGAGGCGGTGGCGGCACCGAAATCCTTGAGGTAAGCGCATGCATCGTCGGTAAGCTCTGTACCGAGCCACTTGTCAAGCCCCTTTATAAAGGGGACTGCCTCCATCACCTTCATGCCGATGGCGGAGCCGAGGAGCTGTGCCTCGGGCTTTTTTGTGGTTTTCACCTCCACCACCCATGTGGCTTTTCTGCCCTCATCGGTGAGGAGCCCGAACTCGGGCACGTAGCCCGCGATCGAGCCCATGATATCGATAATACCCGAGTTGCGGTTACAGCGCGCACCAAGCACCGAATTGGCGTAGACAACCGCAGAGGACTCCGCCCATGAGAGCACCTCGCCCTTTTGGGGCTTATTGCCGACCGCATCGAGATAGCAAGCACAGGTAAAGGCGTTTTCATCCATCAGACCAAGCGCCTCCAGCTGCCCCTCGTAAAAATCCTGCTTTGCATACATGAATTTGTGAAAGATCAGCTTTTGCAAGAAATTGGCGGGCACATTTTTATCAAGCGGGCGAGGATCGACCGAGAACTGCTGCTCCGAGGTAATACCCGCATCGATCAGCTTTTGCATAAGGTCAAACACAGGGGTCATCATTTTGAGACCAAACGAGGTGACCAGATGATTGTATTTACTGCTAACAGGCACAAGCCTTGTAGCACCGAAAAGCTCGCCGTAGCGGATCACGGTCTCCATGACCTTTGCCATTACCTCGCCCTTTGAGCCGCCCAGTATCGCTTTTTGTTCTTCTGTTAAGATCATTGCAAAATTCCTCCTTATCAAAGCTTCATGGCAACATCCCACGCACCCCAGATAACGGTGCGAAGATTGCCCACTGCCTTGGCATCACCAACGATATGTACGTGCTTGCCCTTTTCTGCCACAGGCGCGGGAATATAGCCTACCGAGAAAATAACGCTATCGGCTGCAATTTCAGTTTCCTTGCCTGCCTTATCCTTGACCACAACACCACTATCGGTAATGGACGAAACACCGGTTTCAAGGTATACGGGCACCTTATTGGCGGCAAAGAAATCACGCAGATAGCTGGAGTTTGCAAGACACACGCCCTTGGCAACCACAAGATCGTTCTGCATTTCCACCACAACGGGTTTTTTACCCTGCAAATACAGGTCATAAGCAATTTCACAGCCCGTGAGTCCGCCGCCGACCACGACCACGCGCTCACCCACGGATTTTTCGCCAAGGAGATATTCGGTGGCATTAATGCCTCGCTCTGCACCCGGCATACGCAGCTTGCGCGCCTTGGCGCCCGTGGCAACGATCACCTCATCGGCGCCGAGTGCTGCCACATCGGTGACCTCGGTGCTCAGCTTTACGGTAATGGCGGGATATTTGGCGATCTCGCGCTCGTACCACGCGATCAGCGCTTTATCCTTTTCCTTAAAGGAGGGGGCGGCAGCCGCCACGAATACACCGCCAAGGCGGTCACTCTTTTCATACAGCATTACGGTATGCCCGCGCTTGGCACACACGAGCGCCGCCTCCATACCGCCGATGCCGCCGCCGATGACGGCAATGTTCTTTTTGACCTTGGCAGGCTCGATGCCGTATTTATCGGACTGCATCACGCGCGGGTCAAGTGCGCATCTTGCAATATGACTGGCATCGTAGATCGACTGCGCATTGGCAACGCCCTTGTAGTGCGACATATTAAAGCAGGCGTTGTGGCAGCAAATACAGGGGCGGATATCCTCCATGCGATTTTCGATCAGCTTGGTGATCCATTGGTCGTCAGCGAGGAACTGGCGTGCCACGCCCATGGCGTCGATCCTGCCCTCGGCAATTGCCTTGGCACCCACGTCAGGCTCCATACGCCCCGCACACACCACGGGAATATCCACAAATTTTTTGATGTGTGCCACATCCTCAAGATTGCAGTTTTGCGGCATGT
>CAZOWH010000048.1:0-11370 GCA_964583425.1 uncultured Lachnospiraceae bacterium | reverse complement strand
CCAATCGTAATAGTAGCCTGCCAGCTTCACATAATAGCGCTTTGCGGGGTTTTTGAAGGTATGGAAGGTGTAGGTACCGTTGAGATAGGTGTTTTCATAGGTCTCAAGCTTGGTGTAGGTCGGCGTGCTATCCAAAGCAGAACCGATCTCAAGACGAGAACCCTCGTACTCATAATCCACAATATATTTGTTGGAATTGTAGTAGTAAACGGGTGCGCTGTAGGTGCGTACCACATTGCCCTCGCTGTCGGTCTCACTCCAGGACATGTTCATCTGATACATCGTAATTCTTGTACCGTTTACATAGAAGGCACGGCTTTCCCGCGCCTCGCCGCGGGTCAGCTGCAGCGATGCAAAGTATTCGGTAACGGGAACATAGCTCTCGAACTTCAGAATCGATTCGCCAAGGTTTTGTGCGCCTGTCAGCACCATCAGCTTGCCATCCTTAATGATGAAGTAGAGCGTAACGGAGCTGCTGTAGTAGGCCTCCGCAAAGTATACACTGCCCTCGTAAACAGGGTAAAGCTCCTCACCCTCCGCTGTTTGGTCAAGGTCGGTGATATAGCGGCTGTAAAGGTTGCCGATGCGCCAATGCTGCTTGATGATCTCCTCGGGGGTAGCAACGGTCTCAAAGATCACCTGCTCGAGCGAGGAGTAATGATAATACTTGCCATCCTTATAAAGGTAGGTTTCGCCGTTGAAGTGCGAAACGGCGGAATAGATATCCATACCCGTCTCCCGGCTCATTTCTGCCTCGGGTGCGAGATAGTCGTCTGCGGGGAACTCGCCGTAATAGGAAATATCCAGCGTCAGCGTGCCGCCGTGGCGGTGAGATACCGTCAGGGTACCGTCGTCGTTTACGATCAGGCTAAAATCGGAGGAGATGCCGTTGCTCCGGAAATACTGATCCCAGTCGATACCGTAATCTCTGCCGCCGCCGATCATGGCTTCTATGGAATCGGACAGGATATAGTATTGCTCCAGCAGGCAGTAGATCGCATACTCCATGCCATCGGCTTCACGAATACCGCTGAGATGCAAGGTGTACATATCACCCTGCTCGGTGCACAGTGCCTTCAGCTCGGTAAAGAGCGCGGCGCTGATGCGGTAGGTGCTGTCGTTGGTCTTTGTCACGTAGTCGTCAACATCAAAGAACTCACTAAAGTACAGCGTAGCGGTTTCGGATGCCTCACGGTATACCACCTTTACAAAGGTCTCGTTCATATAGTAGGCAACGGTGTGGATGCACTGACCGGAGGGGAGCTTCACATAGCCGGTGATCAGGTTGTTGTAGGTACCCTCCTCATCGGTCTCGTTCAGCCTTTCCTTCACGTAAAGTGTATTACCGTCAAGCAGGGAAACGGTCTCGCGGCCTGCTGTGGAAACGCTGTCAAGATAATAGCTGTCAAGCGACACGTAAATGCCGTCAGCCACCTGCATATAGTAGGTGGGCACGCTGACACGCAACTCGACCATATATACGGTACCCGTAAGCGTAGTGCCATCGGCTGCTACCACGGTGTTGCCTGTCTGCCACTTGCTTTGGGTATCATGCGTGGGCAGAGTGGCGATCTCCTCGTCCAGCACGTAATAGCTATTGCCGCCTGCATATTCGGAGGTGTAGAAATAGAGTGTATCATCCAGGATAAACATGTTGGTGGATACGGTCTCACTGCCCCAAAGCTCTACATCCAAGTAGAAATAACCGTAGCCGATCCTTACCTGCGTGCCATTATAATCGATGGCACCATAGCTGGAGAAGTTGCTGAGCTCAAGCCCTGCCATTGCTGCCGCATAATCGACTGCTTGCTCAAAGGTATATAGGAAACCGGAGATCCAGTTGCCCTCCGCGTCGGTTTCCTCAAACCAGCTGTCATGACGGCAGTTCTTCAGCAAGCACCACGCGCCCTCTACCTCGGCAGCATATCCGAGTGCCGTGCGGTAGATCGGCAAATACGCCTCGCCTGCCTGATAATAGCCATAGGGTGCTGCATCGGTTGCAGGCAGCAGCAGGGTGGGATCTGCCATCACATCGGCAAGCGATACGGCGGTTTTGATTGTTTGATAGCCGTCATCCCAGTCGTAGTGATAGGTGTAATATTTACCGTTGTAGGAGATGTAGGTGCCGATCTGCTCGGTATTTGTCCACATGCTCTCGGGCAGACGGTAAACGGTATAGCCAAACGCCTCGGAAACCTTGGTGTCAACCACAAGCTTATCCTTCAGCGCAGCATCTACGCTGCCGCCAAGCTCAAAGTTGATCTCGTAGCCCTCGGGCACCGTTACGATCAGATTGCCTGCTGCGTCAAAGCTGCTTTCGATCTTAACGTCCTTCACGGGGGTCATCACGTCGGGGAGCTGAACTGTTACGCTGCTGTCGCCCTTGAGAGAAAGGGTAGCGGTAAACAGCTGTACGGGCTCCTCGGCAGGGTCTGCATCCTCGGGCAGCTTGGTCAGCACGTCACCGCTGAAATCAAGCGCCAGCAGATTGCCCTCTGCGTCAATGGCAAAGGAGAAGCTAAAGGTGGGGTCAATGGCGGCAAGATACTGGCGCATCATTGCCACAAAGTCATTTACTGTGCCAAGCTCGGGCACGGGGAATTCGCCAAGGGTGATGGCAAAATAGCTGTCAAGCATGCCGTAGATATCTGCCATCGTGCCGCCTGCCATAGCGGATGCCATCTCGTCCAGCGTTACGTCACCGTTTTCGGTGATGTATGCCTCGCTGTCAAATGCCTCGCCGGTCTCCTCAAGGATCATGGCATCAATGGCAGCGTAAAACTCCTCGATGGTGCAGATCTCGTTGCTTTCCAGCAGGGTGATCACATCGTCCATCAAGTCGCTTACGGTGGTCTCACCGGTGTAGGTCTCCTGCAGCTTCGCCATCATGCCTGCCCAATCGGTAATTTCGGGGTAAGCGGCGGTCACATCGGTGCCGATCAGCTGCCAAAGCAGTGCGGAAAGGGGCGTATCTGCCTCATTCTCCAGCCAGGTGAGAATGGTGTCAAGCGCCTCCATAAAGGGTGCAGTATCAATGGTGTAATCGGTGCGGCCGGCGCTTTCGGTTTTGGTCATAAAGGCATCTGCCAATGTTAGAAGATCGCCAAGGGTGGGTACCTCAACGCCATCCTCCATGCCAATGCCGGTGGAGCATCCCAGCTTGAGCGCCGTATATGCATACAGCGTTTTCAGCGAGTCGAGTGTAGCCAGCATATCCGCCATGCGGTAGCTGATGCCCTCAGCCTCCAGTGCGCTGTCGATCTGCGCGCCGGCAGCCTCGTTCAGCTCCAGCAGGGCAGCATCCAGCTGCTCAAAATATTCCTCCATGAAGGGGTTGATGTCATCAAACCCAAGCTTGAGGGCATCTAAATACAGGTCAATGGTGCCGTCCATGAGCGCCTCTAAATTGCCGGACTCAACCATGCTTGCAGGACCATCGGAGTCCTCCTCAACCATGAAGAGCATGCCGTTGCGGTAAAGCACCTGATACTTGTAGTAGCACTCCTCGCCGTTGTAGGTGTAGGATTCCATGGCGTTGATCAGCGCAATGTAGCCGGCTTCTTCCTTGTCAAGCGTAATGTCTGCGGTAATCGTTACACCGTCAACCACGGTTTCAAAGGAGATGGTGCCGTTTTCAAAGCCGAGCGTATCCTTAAGGAGCAGCTCAAACACATCCTCAAAGGAGTTGAAATCCAGCTTGGTGATGTTGCCCGTAGCGGCAAGCTTTACCTCTTCCATCTCGCCGCAGCGCAGGCAGTAACGGCGGCGCAGACCCTGCTTGATGTCGGTGGGCTCAACCACCACGGTCCATTCGGTGTAGTCGTGGCCGCGTGCGGGGGCTACCGTTTGCTTACAGGTGGTGCAGACCGTACCCGCGGTACAGGTAGCAGTGGTGGTAACGGTGTGACCGGTTGCGCGGCGGTATTCAAGATAAACCACATCGCCGCAGCCCTCGTTTTGGCAGGTGCGGGTCACATAGCCGCCCTCCACACAGCTAACGGTGGGCTCTACCACCTCGCCGTAAGCGTGGTTCAGCTTTGCTACGATATCGTCGAGCTCAATGTGGTGGCAGCAGCTGCACTCGTATACGGTGTAGCCGTAGGTCATGCAGGAGGCCTCAATGGTTTCCTTCTTTATGGGGTCGTGAATGCCTCTCTTACACTTCATTGCCTGCGTTTCCTCATAGGCAATGGCGTAGTAAGAGAAGTGCTCAGCCTCAAAGGTAACGGTCTTGGTCTCGGCATCGTAGACCGCAGGGTAGCTTTGAATGGTGCCGTCGTCGGCAACGTACCAGATCAAAATACCCTCGGGGTCCTCATCCGTGCCTAACTCGTAGGGCAGAGTAACGGTTACGGTATTGCCTGCAAAATCAAGGGGCGAGCCGTTTACCGATACGCCGAAGTCGTAAATATCAACATTGGTAAGGCGATCCTTTTGTGCGGGGTCGCTGACCTTTTCAAGCAGCGCATCCTTGTTTTCCACAACGCCTGCGTTGATGGCAATGTCAGCATCCTTGGTCTCGGTCATGGTGGAGACCAGCTCCTTGGGGAACTCCATGTTAGCGGTCGACATGTTGACGCTGAGGTTTCTGTCGGCGCTGACATCGTTTGTCTTTACCGAGGCGTTATCCTGGGTGGAGGCATCAAAGGTGGATACCTTGTAGTCACAGTAATCACCGTTGGTGCAGTGCTGGTGTGTCCAGCCGTCACCGGCGACCTCGGGCTCGCCCAGCGCGTGTGCCAGCTTTGCAATGGTCTCGGTCTTGGGCTCTTCACAATATATACAAATGTAATAAATGGCGCCCTCCGCAACACAGGTTGCCTCGTCGCGGTAGTCCTCATACCAGCTGTGTGCGGTGGAAACCACGGGGATTTCAATGGAATCCTTGGTGCCGCAGCCCCCACGCTGGCAGATGTGGCTCTTGGAGCCGACGGCGATACAGGTGGCATCCATGGTCACCGTCCACTCGCCCCAATCATGACCGAGCGCTTGGTCGCCCTCAGCCTCGCTGTATACCTTGTAAATACCGCCGCAATCGGCACAGGTGTATTCGGTATAAGCTGCCTCAAGGCAGGAGGCGGGATAGTAGGTGCCCTCATCCGTGGGGGTATGAGCGGCGTACTCGTTCATGGTGCAGTGCTCACAGGTGTGCGTGTGACCGCCGTCATAGGCGTCATGATACACATCACTGTGGGGTACCTTGTCAATGGGCTCGGTCTTGGTGGTGCCGCAGCCCGTACAGGTAAAGGTGGTAACGCCCGTTTCAATACAGGTGGGGCGCTTGGTGACCTGACCTGCATCATACACGTGCGCGGTCTTTGCAATGGCGGTGCCCGCGGTGATCACTGCGCCGCAAGAGGTGCAGACCTTATCGCCCGTGTAGCCCTCTTCATCACAGGAGGCTGCACGTACGTTTTTCAGTGTGGTTACCGCATGCGTACAGGTCGAAAGGTTTGTTTCGGGTGTTGTGCTCGGTGTGCTCGGTGTGCTTGGTGTGTTGGGGTCGTCATTCGGATCCTCTGCAGGTTTCTTGCAGGAGGCGAGAACGGGCAAAAGCATACAGAGCACAAGCAGCATAGCAACTGCTATTTTCAAGGCTTGCTTCAATTTCATGTTGTCTCTCTTTCTTTCCGTTAAAATTGTTGGTGGAATGACCGTTTTTTGGTGGAAGTGCGACTTTCGATGTAGCTGTTGGCTCGGTTTGCCCCCTTTCGGTAAAGTGTGGAATGTCTCCAACTGTCATTATAGCATGCGATTTCTTTGATGTCAAGCAGTATAATGTATTTAAATACATTTAAATACATTATAGCTTCCTTGCGGGCGGCGGGGACGTCGGCATGCGGCAATGCAGGATCTATATTAAAATCGTCCTGTTTTGATGGTCAAAAATAAAGATTTTGCATTGAAATGATTTAAAATCGTGCTAAAATTAAAATAGAGCATAATATGCATATTTTTCGGAGGATATAAAAATGAACATGAAGCTTTCGTTCCGTTGGTACGGCAAGGATGATCCCATTTCGCTTTCCTACATTTCGCAGATCCCCGGCATGCGCTCGATCGTTTCGGCGGTCTATGACGTAAAGCCCGGCGAGGTATGGCCTGAGGAGAGCCTTCAAAAAATGAAGGAGGAGTGCGAGGCAAACGGCCTTGTGTTTGATGTGGTGGAGTCGATCCCCGTGCACGAGGATATCAAGCTGGGGCGCGGCAACGTGGATCAGCTGCTGGAGGTATATTGCGAGAATGTGCGCCGCTGTGCCAAGTACGGCGTGAAGTGCGTGACCTACAACTTTATGCCTGTGTTTGACTGGACCCGCACACAGCTGGATAAAAGGGCGGCTGACGGCTCTACCTCGCTTGTCATGTACCGGGATCAAATGCGTGGGCTTGACCCCTTGAAGGACGATATTCATTTGCCCGGCTGGGATGCCAGCTACACCCAAGAGGAGGTGCGTGAGCTGATCACCGCTTACGGAGAGCTTGGTGAGGAGGGGCTTTGGAAAAACCTTGAAAAATTCCTCAAGGTCGTTATTCCCGTTGCCGAGGAATGCGGCGTGCGCATGGCGATCCACCCCGATGATCCGCCATACCCCATTTTTGGCTTGCCCCGCGTCATTACCAATGAGGAGAACCTTGACCGCTTCCTTTCGTTGGTGGATAGCCCCGCAAACAGTCTTTGTCTTTGCACAGGCAGCCTTGGCTGTGCTGCCTTCAACGATATTCCCGCCATGGTGCGCAAGTACGCAAAAATGGATCGCATTGCGTTTATGCATATCCGCAATGTTAAGATCATGGAGGATGGCTCCTTTGAGGAGCGCGCACATCTCTCCTCCTGCGGCTCGCTCGATATGTATGAGGTGGTAAAGGCACTTTGTGAGGCAGGCTTTGACGGCTATGTGCGTCCCGACCACGGTCGTATGATCTGGGGTGAGACGGGCAAGCCCGGCTACGGTCTCTTTGACCGCGCCCTTGGTGCGGCGTATATCAACGGCTTGTTTGAGGCCTGCGAAAAATCTTTGAAATAAGGAGAGCGTGAAAATGAATCAAAATGTTTTAAATACCGATCTTACGGGTAAGGTTGCGGTCGTTACCGGTGCGGGCGGTGTGCTTTGCAGCTATTTTGCCAAGGTGCTGGCAAGAGCAGGTGCTAAGGTTGCGTTGCTTGACCTCAATGAGGAGGCGGCAAAGGGCTTTGCCGATGAGATCGTAGCCGAGGGCGGCATTGCCAAGGCATATGCCTGCAACGTACTAAGCAAGGAGATCTGCATGAGCGTTGCCGCGCAGGTAAAGGCCGATCTTGGCCCCTGCGATATTCTCCTTAACGGTGCGGGCGGCAACAATCCGCGTGCCACCACCGATAAGGAATACTACGAGCCCGGCGATATTGATGCCGATACCAAGAGCTTTTTTGATCTGGATGCCGATGGCGTTGGCTTTGTGTTTAACCTCAACTTTCTCGGCACTCTCATTCCCACGCAGGCATTTGCCGCGCAGATGATGGGGCGCGAGGGTTGCTCGATCCTCAACATTTCCTCGATGAACGCTTACACACCCCTGACGAAAATCCCCGCTTATTCGGGCGCCAAGGCTGCCATTTCTAACTTTACGCAGTGGCTTGCCGTGCATTTTTCGCGCGTTGGCATTCGTGTAAATGCCATTGCCCCCGGCTTTTTCTCCACCAAGCAAAACGCAAAGCTGCTTTGGAATGACGACGGCACGCCCACGGCGCGTACGGGCAAGATCCTTGCCGCAACCCCCATGGGTCGCTTTGGCAGGACCGAGGAGCTTGCGGGCGGCGTGCTCTTTCTCCTCAATGAGCAAGCAGCAAGCTTTATCACCGGTGTGGTGCTGCCCATTGACGGCGGGTTTTCCTCCTACTCGGGAGTTTAAAACAAAAAAAAGAACGGGCTTGCCCGTTCTTTTTTGTAGCTTTAGCGGAAATAAACCACCACTTGCAGTGGTGGAATGAAAGCGCGGAGCTACCGACAGCCTTCCCCAAGAAGGGGAAGGTGGCACGCGAAGCGTGACGGATGAGGATGTCATTTGTGCGAACTACTCATCCACCGCTAACGCGGTCCCCCTTCCCTCACAAGGGAAGGCTAATGAGCCGGATTTCCGGCTGTGGTGCGCTTATTGCTGATGATGGTTATTTCAGTACGTCTTAAGACGTTGCCGGTGCCATGCCCTGGAGGGGCTTCCGCATACCACCAGCTAAGCTGGTGGTTATGATTATTGCTTCACGATCTCAATCTGTATTTGTAACTCGTTTTCGGCAGCTGCCGCAAAGGCGCGGTAGTGGCCGTTTCGGTTGCGTGCGAGCTCTCCAAGATCAAAGATCTCACCCGTGGTGGTATAGCGGCAAAGCCACCCCCGATAAGCAACCGTTAGCTCGTGCGCGCTTGCCGTAACGGTGGTTTCAGCTTCGCCGTCAAACGAGAAGGCGGGCAGCAAGTGGGCGAGCTTACCCTCACCCGAGATCTCGATCAAAACACCGTTTTTTGATACCGTATAGCGGTTTTTGGTTGCTTTTCCGCCTTCAAAGCGGCAAAGCAGCTCGGCTTTTGCATCCTGCGCCCCATGGGAAAGGGCAATAACCTCCCATGCGGTATCCTCACCCGTGGCAAAGAGCCATTTTTCATCCTGCCACACACCGGGGGCGAGAGAAAGCGAGATGGGCGTGTCGGTGTCTACGGTATAATTGGGGTGGCAGGGGCAGGGTACCGACATGCAAATGGCAGAGGGGGCGCCCTCCTTGTGCACGCGTCCAAGGCCAGAGGCATCGTAGTGTGCATCGGCGTTTGTGTCAAGCTCGATGGAATACCCGCCCGCGCGAAGGAACACCTTGTGGAAGCGGTCTGATGTTTGCCACGCGATAGGGGTATTGTCAAATTCGCCCGTGGGGATCGAATCGTCGCACATCAGGTACGCACAATAGTAGTTCGAGGCGGCGGTGATCATATATTTGTCAAAATAGGCGTAGTTCTCACAGCCGTACTTCGTTTCGGTAGGGAAACGGTTTTTGATATGATAGATGGGGCTTTGGGAAAGTTCCTGCTCGGAATATTCCACGGCGCGACGGATCGCCGCCTTAAAGCGGCCTGCCAGCTCCATATTGCCCTCTTTTGCGTAGCGTGATGCCTCAAACTCAAGAACGCCGCAAAGCGTGCCCTCGTTATGATAAAACTGATTGCTGCGACCGCCAAACGCCATCTCGCCCGTGACGGACTGCATGGCGAGCGTGAGAAGCCCCGCTTTTTTTAGGTGCGCGTCGATCTGATCGTAGTAGCGGCCGCTGTAGCCGAGATGGAGCGCAAGAGAATAAAGGATTCTCGGCGTAAGGTCGTACATAATGGGCTGGTACGGCTTGGCATGTGGGTTGTCGCAGTACATGCCGTTTTCGTCAAACCACTGCAGCTGTTGACCAAACTGCATCTCGATAAACTCCTCTGAGCTGCAAAGCCCCATTGCCTGTCTGTAATATTCGCTGACGCCCGAAAAAAGTGCCCAGTTGCGCACGGGGTCGGTGAGGGATTTGGCAATTCTGTCGTAGCAGGTGTAGGGGTCGCAGGTGGCAAGCTCCGCCTTCCATTTGAGGGTGCGCTTGGCATCTACCACGCCTGCCTTCTCCACCTCCCAGATGCAGCACACGATCTCCCTGATCGAAAAATCGTTTGCGGCAAGCACACGGGGGATCTCGTGACAGCAAAAATCCATCATCTCCAAAAACAGCGGCAAAAGATCAAGGCGGTAGCCGTGGGCGATGAGAATGCCGATGTCGGCAGTGAGGCGCGGAAAGCCGTGCTCGGTGAGCCTCTCCTTTTTCACGCGCTCAAAGTAATCAACGATATGCTCGTCGGAGTAGGCGGAGAGCGCCTTTTCCATCAGTGCAATGTAGTGTTCCTTCATTTGAAAGATCCTTTCTTACCAGGGCAGAAAATCCGAGCCCTTCAACTTCAAAATGGCTTCGGTGAAATAATAATCACCGTAAATGATGTGCGTATGCTCTTCCTTGCCGTACCTGAGGCTCCCGTAGTGGAGAATGCCGTCGTCCTCCTCGCCCCAGCTGCACCACGCCTTATCCATCGCCTTTAAAATATTGATGGCGGCGGTAAGATACACACTCTTCTCGTGCTCGGGCACGTGCTTGGCGATTTCGATCATGCCGCACGCGGCAATGGCACCTGCCGTGGCATCGTAGCGAACGGGCTCGTCGGGTGCACGGAAGTCAATCAGGGGCAACCAATCGTTTGTGGCAGTGTTCATCGCAAAATAGTGTGCTACTCTCTTGGCGGTATCAAGATATTTTTCCTCTCCCGTGTGAATGTAAGAGAGCGCAAAGCCGTACAGCGCCCAAGAAGCACCGCGCGACCAGCAGGAGCCAACGGCACACCCTTGGCCGCCGAAGGTTTCGATCACACCGGGCCGGTCGGTGGTGTGCGAAACGATATGCACCACAGACCCGTCGGGGCGGATGTGATCGCGCATTGCCATGTCGGCGTGCTTTTTTGCAATCTGTGCATAGCGGTCGTCATTCAGCTCTCTTGATGCCCAGTAGAGCAGGGGAATGTTCATCATGGTATCAATGATTGACCAGCCCTTTTTATTCTCGCCGTTCCACGCTACGATAAAGTCGCCGTTCATGTTATAGCGACCGGCCAGCGTCATGGCAGCCAACAGGTTGCGGCGGCGCGAATCGGCGTCGCCCGTGAGGCGGTAGGAAGCCCCCGACGTGATGTGCCACATAAAGCCAACGTCGTGGTGCAGCTTTTCAAGCTGCGCCCACGCGCCGTCCAAAATCCTCTCGGCATTTTTGGCGGTTTCAAGATAGCAATCCTTGTTTGTTGCGGCGTACATCAGCCACATGAGGCCCCCCCAAAAGCCGTTTGTCCAGTAGGTAATATCCACGGAGGCCTTGTCGTCATGCACACCGTTTTTCGAGCCGTAGGGGATCTTATTTCTGCTCTTTACGGCAAGACGGGAAAGCTTTTCATCAAGCCTTGCCCAGGTCTCATCGATCCACGCTTTGTTTTGCTCTATGATCTTTTCGTAGCTCATATCAATCTCCTTTATTTGGGTTGCTTGCCAATGTAGGCAAGAATACCACCGTCAACGTACAAAACGTGACCGTTTACAAAGTTAGAGGCATCCGAGGCAAGGAATACGGCAGGGCCTGCCAGGTCCTCGGGATTGCCCCAGCGTGCCGCGGGGGTTTTGGCAATGATGAAGGAATCAAACGGATGACGGCTGCCGTCGGGCTGCTTTTCGCGCAGGGGTGCTGTTTGGGGCGTTGCAATGTAGCCGGGACCAATGCCGTTACATTGAATGTTGTATTCGCCGTACTCGGAGGCAATGTTTCTTGTGAGCATTTTC
>CAZOWH010000047.1:2355-11385 GCA_964583425.1 uncultured Lachnospiraceae bacterium | reverse complement strand
ATCCACTATATGCATGACAAGTACTGCTACGAGCGTGCACAGATGGCGTTCCACGACAAGGAGGTTCGCCGCTGGTTCGCAACCGGTATCGCAGGCTTCTCCGTGGTTGCCGACTCCCTTTCCGCTATTAAGTACGCAAAGGTTAAGGTCATCCGCAACGAGCAGGGCATTGCCACCGGCTTTGAGACCGAGGGCGACTTCCCGAAATACGGCAACGACGACGACCGTGTAGACGAGCTCGCAAAAGAGGTTCTGCGCCTGTTTATCACCTACCTGCGCAAGCAGCACACCTACCGTGAGGGCATTGTAACCACCTCCATTCTTACCATTACCTCGAATGTGACCTACGGTAAGAACACCGGTGCTACCCCCGATGGCAGAAAGTGCGGCGAGGCTTTTGCACCCGGTGCAAACCCGATGCACGGCAGAGATGAAAACGGTGCAGTAGCATCCCTTGCATCTGTTGCCAAAATCCCGTTCCTTGATTCTCAGGACGGTATCTCCAACACCTTTACCATTGTTCCCTTCGCACTCGGCAAGACCGAGAAGGAAAGAGAAAACAACCTCATGGCTCTGCTTGACGGTTATATTGCCAAGGGCGGCTTTCACCTCAACGTCAATGTATTTGACCGCGAGCTGCTGCTTGATGCACAGAAGCACCCCGAGCTCTACCCGCAGCTGACCATTCGCGTTTCGGGCTATGCCGTTAACTTCATCAAGCTGACCAAGGCACAGCAGGACGAGGTCATTTCGAGAACCTTCCACGGCTCTATCTGATATGACGGGGCAGATCCATTCGATTGAGACCTTTGGCACGGTAGACGGGCCGGGCGTACGCTTTGTGGTATTCTTTGAGGGATGCCCGATGCGTTGCCTGTACTGTCACAACCCCGATACATGGGTGCCGGGGGCGGGTGAGACCTATACCGCCTCCGCGCTCATTGCGCGCATGCTCCGCAACGGCAGCTTTTATCAAAGCGGCGGCATCACCGCCACGGGTGGCGAGCCGCTGATGCAGCTTGATTTTCTCACCGAGCTTTTCGAGCTTGCCAAAAAGAAGGGCATCCATACCTGTCTTGATACCTCGGGCGTGACCTTTCACGAGGACGAGGCTTACCTTGCGCGCCTTGACCGCCTGCTGGCGGCAACCGACCTTGTGATGCTGGATATCAAGCACATGGACGAGGAGACACACAAGGTGCTCACAGGGCACAGCAACAAGCACATTCTGGCATTTGCCAAGTATCTGCGCGAGAAGCATGTAAAAATGCGCGTGCGCCACGTGATCGTCCCCGGCTACACGGATGGCAAGAACGAGCTGGCAGCACTTGGTAGATTTTTAAAGGATTTTGACAATCTTGAAAAGGTCGAGGCACTCCCCTACCACACCCTTGGCAAGGCAAAATACGAAAATCTTGGTATTCCCTATCCCCTTGGCGACACGCCCCAGTTAACGGCAAAGGATGCCGCCGCGGCACTTGCCGTGATCAAAGAAAATATGCAATAAATAAAAATAAGCGCGGCACGTCCGCGCTTATTTTCATTAAGGAGTTATTATGATTTCAGATATCGCACCCTTTCGCATGATAGGCAATCTTTATTTTGTGGGTACATACAAGACATCCTCTCATCTGCTGGTAACCGAGGAGGGGCTGATGCTGATCGACACCGGCTACGACTACAACGCCGAAACGATCGTGGACGGCATCACCAAGCTCGGCTTTGATGTGAAGGACCTCAAATACATCCTCCATTCGCACGGACACGGCGACCATTCCGATGCCACCGCCGAGCTGGTAGCCCTCACGGGTGCCAAGACCTTTCTCGGTCGCCCCGATGTGCGCTACATCAAGGGCTTTACCCCCGACTATTACTATGAGGACGAGCAGGTGGTGCGTCTTGGCAGCACCGAGGTGCTTTGCCTGTTTACCCCCGGGCACACCGAGGGCGTGTATTCCTTCTTTTTTGATGTAGAGGAAAACGGCAAGCGTTACCGCTGCGGCATGTTCGGCGGTGCGGGCATCCCGCAGGTGAAAAAGGATTTTATGCACAGGCGCGGTGTTTCCTACCTTATGCGCGGCGAGTTTTTCAAGTCGATCGCACGCCTGAAAAACGAACACGTTGACGTGTTTGTGGGCAACCACGCAGGACAAAACGGCACCAGAGAAAAAGCGGAGCTGATGACAACCGCTACCGAAAACCCCTTTATCGATGCTACCCTGTGGGGCAAGTTTTTGGAAAAGACCGAGCAAAAGCTTTGGCGCGTGATCGAGGAGGAGAGCCGCACGCATTTTGTGAACTACGCGCACCGCGGTGCCAGTGAATACACCCCCGAGAACACCATGCTTGCCTTCCACGTGGGGCTTTATATGGGTGCAAACGGTATTGAGACCGATGTGCGCCGCACCAAGGACGGCGTGCTGGTGCTTCACCACGACAAAACACCCGAGCGCATGACGGGCGACACCCGCCCCGTATCGGAGCTCACCCTTGACGAGCTGCGCCTGCTGAATTTCGAAAAGAACGGGCACAGCGATAAGATCGTCACGCTGGAGGATTTTCTGCGCGCCTTCAGATACCGTGATATCCGCCTTGCCATCGAGCTGAAGGATGCGGGCATCGAGCAGGAGGTAGCGGGGCTTATCCTGCGCTACAACATGCAAGGTAAGTGCATGATCACCTCCTTCCACCACGAGTACATCCGCACGCTCAAGCGCATTGCGCCCACCCTGCACACCGGCTGGCTGGTGAAGGACGTGAGCGATAAGACCCTTGCCCTGCTCCTTGATATCGGCGTGGAGGAGATCTGCCCGCCCGCCGCCGACATCACGCCCGAGCTGGTGAAAAAATGGCACCGTCTTGGGCTCAATGTGCGCGCATGGGGCGTTTCCGACGAGACCCTGATGCGTGCCGTTTACGACAGCGGCGCCGACGGCATGACCGTCAACTTCCCCGATAAGCTTGCGGCTTACATTAAGGAAAGCCAAAGCGAAAACGTATAAAACAAACACAAACGGCAGCATGTGTGAAAATCACACATGCTGCCGCTTTTTATAGCCCGCCTCAATCAAGGCAGGAATTGACCACCTCTAAAAAGGCTTTCAGTGCGCCCTGCTCAAAATGGAGATGCGCACCAAGGCTCTTGCCGTTTTGATCCTGCAGATACTCCCCCACCCCATCGGTGGATACGCTGATAAACAGCGCATCGATGTCATCGCAAAAATTTATCGCGTCAAAATGCATGCTGCTCCAATCCACGCGTGCAGAATTCGGCAGCGTGCCCGTGTACTGCATTTTTTGATCGTACCGAAATTGAATGCACCCCACACTCAAGGGATCGTGCACGTGCCAATATCCGCAGCCGCAGCCACCGATTTCGGTATACTTTGTCATCAGCACCTCAAAGGCCTCGTATATCTTCTTTGCCTCCCCACGGGTAAAGGTATACTCACCGCCGAACCGCTCATAATAATACACAATCGATTTCGGCTTCGGCGCAAACACGTCGGTTTCAAGAACGGTGTTTTTTTTGATCTCACGCGAGGCAACCACAATGCCCCCTACCACAAAGGCAACGGTCACTGCCATGGCAACGTACAAAAGCACCGCGCGAAGTGTTCTTTTTTTCATAGCTTTCTCCTTTCCTATCACAATGCTTAAAAAGCTTTATTCACTCTTGCCTAACTCCCCAGCCTCAAATGCAGGAGCGTATCTCCTCCCAAAACGCCTTGGCTTCGCTCCGATCCAATGTAATGGCAACGGCATTGCCGTAATATTCCCCGTTTAGGCAGCCGACAACATGCAGTCGGCGTTCATCCAAATAGCCGAGCGTGACCGAGTCGCAAACACCGTAAAAGCTGTAATAGGGCTGAGGATCGGTGTCATTTGCGGATCGCGCTGCGGTGAGATCGATTTGAAGATCACGCCTTTTGTTGTAATGAAATTCAATTGCCCCCAGTGCAGCGCGGGTTTCAAAAAACTCCTTTTCCGTCCACGCGTCAACCTCATCCGAGGTCAGCTGCCATCTGTCGCTGCTGTCACACTGCGCAAGCAGTGTCTCCAGGGCATCCAAGACCTGATCGATCTGCGCATCGGAGAGCCGCTTTTTGCGTGTCTTGCCCTCCTCGTTATAATACACCGTGATCGCATCGGGACGTTCGAGAAAGACCTCGGTGCGTATGGGCGCTTCGGCATACCTCTCATAGTAAACAAGATTTGCTACGGCGCCACCAAGCAGCACCGACAGCAGGATAACCGCCAGGGCCCTGACCGAGCGCTCACGGTACCGCTTTAAGCGTAGCAGTATGCCGCGACGGATCGCGGGAACGAGCATGCAAGCCGAAGCAAGCGCAAGGATCGCGCCCCAAGCAAGCAGACTGCCACATGCCAGCTGATGCGCCTTGAGCTCATGCGTCACGTAGCGCGCGAGATAATCAGCCCCAAGATCGGTCAAGGACCACTCACAATCAACGAGCTTGTACTCATATGCACCATCAAGAAGCTTGATCATCTGCAGCCCGTCCGAGGAGGCGAGAATAAAGAGCAGCGCGTCATATTCCTCGCCGTTATGGTATTCCTCGGTCCGCAGCGGATAGTAATGCTCCGGCTCGAGGGTCCTGCCTCATATTTTTGACGGTGGTCGTACCGAAATGCAATACAGGTGCCCTCTGCCATCATGGTTTTTACCGTATTCGCCGAAACGCGTTTTGCATTTTTCCAAGAGCGAGAGTCCTCCGTGATCTCGGTAAAAAACTGATACATCTGTGCGGCATTTCTTGCAGAAAGCCTTGCCGAGCGCCCATTCTGATATACAAGAACGGTATCGGGTACAGCAGGGATGGCATTGCTTGTCACGATCTCCTCGTCTGCCTGCCAATCAGGCACGCCAAACAGCACATCCGAAAACACCCCAAAGGGTGCCTCGGGCAAAAGCGCATTCAGCACGCGATACCGCACGCCCGCCACTGACAGTAGCGCTACAAGGCACAGTACTGCAATGGCAACCGCAAGCCATATGCGCCGACGGCGCGTGTGTCGCTCCCTTTTCGGGGGCGCATCGGTTACCCCGATCTCGGCGTCCGTTCAACCTCTGTTGCCTCGGGCCGGGCTGCCTCGGCTTCGGTTATTTCTCCTTCGACAACCGCAGGCAGCTTGGGCGGGCTTACCTCATCCTCGCCCCGCAGCCGTGTGCAAAAAAGCGGAAGGCTACCGCAAAAAAGGGGAACGGCAAGCAGCACCTGCAATACCGCCACGAAATACCACCACGGGTAGGAGAGCATGCTCCACCACGCAAAGGGCAGGTGTAAAAGATTGACAAGCAAAACCACCAAGAAGAAGCCTGCAAACACGGCGCAAAGCCAATACACCGCCACATCTGCAAGGTAACGCAGAGCAAAACCCTCACGCCCCTCTGCCGCAAGCGATCTTGCACGGCGGCGCATGGCAAGATACAAGCACAAAGAGATGGCAGTAAGCAGTGCCGCGCTTGCTAAAACAAGCAAAACGATATAAACAACCTCCACCTCAACCGCCTGTGCCACGGCATCATCTGCGGTGCGCAGCAGCATAGTATATTTGGCAACCGACGCGGGTATGGTAGCATCGGCAAGCAGCGCCCGCAAGTACTGCTCGGTCTGCTCGGGCGCCACGGAATGAAGCTCGATATAGCTGTCAGTGCCGCTGATCCACATCTCAACCGAAACGCGCTCGCCCACCTGCATCTCCTGCATCACAGCCGCGTAGTCGGCATCGCTTAACACCAAGCTCTTGCCGGTTTCTGCCAGGGCGGCTGCCCTGCGTGCATAGGGGCTTGCCTCATACTCGGCAGCATATTGTGCATGCAAGCCCTCTATCATCTCGGCAAGCGCGGACACTGCCGCCGCATCTGCAACCAATGCCGATCTTGCGGGATAGGTGCCGTGCTGCTCCTTATATTTCAAGGCGGCATAAAATTCCTCTCCGTCACCCGACATATAAAGATACTTGGTATCACCGATGCCCTTTTCCCGAAGCAGCCACAGATCAATATTCAGATAAGCCGCCATCATTTCGTCAAGATATGCATCGAGCTCGGAATAGGTATTCTCGATATATTCGTAATACCGCTCATCTCTGACCCGATCATATGCAAGGCGGTATCCCTCCGAGGTCAGCTCGATCCCCTGCTCCTCAAGGATCGCCGCAAAGAACTCCCTCTCCTTCGTTTTCTGAATGCCCTTTTTGGCGATCCATGCAAAATACGTGCCATCAACATCTATCACGGCTTTAAGCTGCACTGTCTTTTCTCCAAGGATCGCGGTTGCCCCCTCCTGCGGCACCGTGCCATATATGCTACCGTCCGCCAGCAGCAGCGCCTCACCCGCCATAAGCGAATAGCCCAGCTCGCTTGCCGCATAGATATTGGTGTATGTAAAAAACATCTCGGCGAGCGCCGCCTCGGAAAGAAAGACGCACTTTTCACTATCGCGCACGATGCCCGCAACCGTGAGGTGCGTATCATTTCCATCCTGTAGCGAGACCGAAAGCCCCACCAGCTCACGGCGGCGGTTGATCTTGCCGTTCGGCGCATGGCGCAGCAGCTCATCCGCCATGGCAGTGGTGATGAGAATTTCACTGTCGGCAAGCCCCTCTCCCTTGCCCAATACCAAGGGCAGCTCACTTGCCCTTGCATGCGGCAAATATGCACCGATTGCCCATAGCAGCTCCTGCGGGGCGGCGGGGTCGCAAAGATAGAGCGTATCGTAGCCAAGGCTGCTGTAGCCCTGCTTTTGTGTGCGCAGCATCACATGATCAATGCCGTTCTCGGCGAGGTTGCTGCGATCCTGCAGCAGCCCCAAGGTCTCCTCGGTTGCGTACACGTAAAAAAGATTTTCGCTGTATGTATCACGCGCAACAAGCAAATTGCCAAGAAGCGAGCCAAGCAGCCCGAGGCAAAGCGCAAGCACCACGGTAAGCAGCCAAATGCCCAAGGCGCCTGCACCCCTTTTGCGGCGGCGCGCGGCACGAAGAGCGGAGCCGAATGTATATTTCTTGTTTTCGTTATCCTTCATAGCCGTTCTCCCTTCTCAAAAATGCGGCGTTAATCGAGGCAGGACTCCACCACCGCCCAAAACTCATCAGCGGCTTTCCCTTCAAAATTAAGATGCGCGCCAAGCTCCGCACCCTGTCGGCTCTGCAGATAATGCTCCTTTCCATCCGTGGACATACCGACAAACATCGCACCGGTGTCATCGATGAGATTTACCGCATCAAAGTGCATGCTGCTCCAATCCACGGGTGAGGAATGCGGCAGTGTACCGGTATATTGTATCTCTCGCTCATATCGGAACTGAATGCCGCGATCTCGGGAAAACTGATGTGTATGCCAATCCCCACAGTCGCAGCCGCCGCACTCGGTATACTCAGTCATCAGCACGCAAAAAGCATCGTAGATCCGCATTGCCTCCTCCGCGGTGAAGGTCTGCTCACCGCCGCCAGCCTCATAATAATATACAATGGATTGCGGCTGCGGCAAAAATACGTTGGTTTGAAGGGGCGCGTTTTTTCTGATATGATATGCGGCAAGCATCAAGCTGCCTACCACCAGGCTACAGGTCAGCACCGCCGCCATACATACGATCACCCAACGGGGCACGCTCTTTTTCATATTCGCTCTCCTTTCTCACGCACACGCAAATATCTTGCGTTACGCCATGCAAATTTGCGTTATTTTTGTGAATTGAATGTGATGGTTTTGTGAACTTCGATTTTATTATACCATATTTTTGCGATTTGTCAATACCCCTTTTGCATATTTTACGCCCCGTCGCCTCCCACGGCGGCGGGGCGCCGGGCGGCAACTGCACCAATAAAAAGATCGGATCGTTTTATACCTTATTTTTGCCCTTATTATATAAACGCAGAAAAGTGCCCTTCGGGTGCAAAAAAAACGAAATATTAACAAAATGTTCACTTTTTGCGCATAAACTACCATTTTTTAATGGGTTTAGACCATAATCCGCACCCCCGCGAGGCATTTCGGAAAACACCCGCGCCTGCCTTCCATCACCTCAAGTAGCGTTTTTATGCGCAAAAGCCACCCAAAGCAACAAGCCCGCACCGTAGTGCGGGCTTGCCGTTTTTGCTGCTTATTTCATTTTCATGCGTGCGGGCATCATATCCCCCATGGCGCGTGCCGCCTTTGCGGTCTTTTTTACCATGCGGCGCGTTTCGCGCTTGCCGCCAACCACCATGCCAACCGTGCCGCCAACCACCATACCGGCAAGCAGACCTGCCGCCGTCATTGTTGCCTTGTTCATTATATTCCCCCCTTTTTCTTTGCTGCATTTTTAGTTTGCACGTTCTGCTGTGATTTATACAAAAAACACGCGGCAAAAAAGGAAAAATTTGCAAAAATGCACGCACTCTTATTGCAAATATATGCTAAAAGCATTATAATAAAAGGTAGTAATTAAAATAACCGTCAAAGGAGTGCCCAAATGGAGCAGATCTATACCATACCCGTAAACGAGGCATTTGACGCCTCTGCCGCCGACCATAGCTGCGGCTGCCCGATGTGTGCGCTGTATCGTAAGCTGGAGGAAGACGAGCTTGATCTGATCCTCGGCGCCTCGATGATGGAGCCCGATGTGCGCATTCAAACCAACAAGGAGGGGTTTTGCCGCACGCATTACGATATGATGTTTGTGCGCAAAAATCGCCTTGGCATGGCGTTGACGCTTGAGAGCCACCTCAAGGAGCTGCAGGATGACCTAAAGGCGGGCGTGCTTGGCAAGCTGATCTCGGGTGCCGATGCCAAGCCCGTAAAGCGCATCAAGGCACTGGAGGACTCCTGCTATGTTTGCCGCCGCATCGATTTCCATTTTCAGCACATGGCGCAAACCGTGGTATATTTGTTTGATACCGACGAGAATTTTCAAAAAAAGGTGCCCGCACAACCCTATTTCTGCCTGCCGCACTACCGCCTGCTGTTGGAGCGCGGCGATGCACGCCTTGGCAAAAAGAAAATGGCGGAATTCACCGAGATTCTCG
>CAZOWH010000047.1:0-2255 GCA_964583425.1 uncultured Lachnospiraceae bacterium | reverse complement strand
CCGATATGCTGCACGCCACGGCGGTCAACCAAGGCATTGGCGGCGAGATCTTTAACCCCGGTCTCATTGACGGCGAGGTTGGCTTTACCCCCGACATCATCACCGTCGCCTACGGCACCAACGATTACAGCAAGCGCACGCGCGCGGATATGACCGCAGCGGCAAACGAATTTTACCGCCGCCTGCGCGAGGCGTTCCCCACCGCTCGGATCTTTGCCCTGTTGCCCATCTGGCGCGGCGATACGAAAACCAAGGTCAGTGCCGTTGGCAGCTTTGAGGAGGCAAAGGCAATCGTGCGTGCCGCAGCTGAGGCGGCAGGTGCCACCGTGCTGGATGGCAACACCTTTGTGCCCCACCTGCCCGAATTTTTCTCGGATAAGTATCTGCATCCCAATGATTTCGGCTTTAAGTTCTACGCCGACGGCGTGCTTGCCGCTATGATGCCACACCTGACGGAGGCTTAACATGGCATCCAAATACGGCAATATGATAGACCTTTTGGAGCTGCAAAAGACCTTTATCTTAAACCACCTCGGCACGGGCGACACCGCCGTTGATTTTACCATGGGAAACGGACACGATACCGAATTTCTCTCGAAAACCGTGGGGGAAAACGGACACGTATACGCCTTTGATGTGCAGCAGCAGGCAGTTGACTCCACAGCCAAAAATTTGGCGGCGGCAGGCTGCCCCAAAAATTACACCTTGATTCTCGACTCGCATCACAACGTAAAAAAATACGTAGATACCCCCATCAAGGCAGGCATGTTCAACCTTGGGTATCTCCCGGGCAGCGACAAGACCGTTACCACCATGCGTGAAACCACCATGCCCGCCATTGAGGCAGCAATTGACCTGCTTGACCACGGCGGTGTGCTACTGGTGGCGGTATACCCCGGGCATGCCGAGGGCGAGGCAGAGGGCAAGATGGTGCTTGATTATTTTGCCACACTTGACAGGCACTTGATCTGCTGCACCCTCATTCGCATTTTAAATTCCCCCACATCGCCATTTTTCATCGTAATAGAAAAAAAGTAAGGAGAGACTATGAAATTAAACGGAACCGAGCTTGCAGCCCTTGCACACGGTGCGGTGCGCACCGTACAGAACGGTGATTTTACCGCATTTTACCGATTTACCGAAAAGCAGGATGCGTACTACCGCGCCATCAGCCCCGACTTTTTTCACGTGCGCGCGCAAGCAAGCGCCAATATCCGTATTGAGCTTGTGACAGATGCCGTTGAGCTTTCCTTTGATTTTCGCGCAAAGCAGGCATCGGCACGCAGCTTTTTCTCGTTTGATATCGCCATTGACGGCAAGGTGACCGCATGCTATCTGCGCGAGGGGCTTACCGCCGATGAGGGGCATCTTTCCTTCCCCCTGCCCGCAGGCGAGCACCGCGTCACGCTCTATCTGCCCGCTATGTTCAGCGCGGAGTTGGCACATGTTACCCTAAAGAATGCCACGACCGTAAGACCCGTGAAAAGATCGCGCAGCATGCTGATTTTGGGTGACAGCATCACACAAGGCATGGACGCGCACCGTTCTGCCAATTCCTACGCCAACAAAATTGCCGATCTTCTGGATGCCACGGCGGTAAACCAGGGCATTGGCGGCGAGATCTTTCGCCCTGCGATCCTTGACGGAGATATTGGCTTTACCCCCGATATTGTAACCATTGCCTACGGCACAAACGATTATAGCAAGCGTGATGACAGCGAGGACTTCTTGCGCGATGCCACGGCGTTTTACCGCGGCGTGCGCGACCTGTTCCCCACGGCAAAAATTTTTGGTATATTGCCCACCTGGCGCGCGGATGCCAATGCTAAGCCGCGGCCCATGGGCAAGAACTTTGAGGAGGCAAAGGATATTGTACGTACCGCTGCCGAGTCGGTGGGAGCTGCCGTGATCGACGGCGACGGTCTAGTACCGCACTCGCCCTATTGCTTTGACGACGGCAAGCTGCACCCGAACGACCTGGGCTTTGCCCACTATGCAAAAAATCTTTTTGCCGCCATGGAGCAGTATTTGAAATAATTTTTCAAAAAGCACTTGCAATCGCGAAAGAAATGTGATATAATAGGCGCGTTGCTGGTGTAGCACAGGGGCAGTGCAGCTGATTCGTAATCAGCAGGTCGTGAGTTCAAATCTCACCACCAGCTCCAGAAAAAAAGCCGTTGTCATTAGACAACGGCTTTTTTTCAACGAAATTCGCCTTCGGCGAGTGAAATATGGCTTCGCCATGTGAAATAGCT
>CAZOWH010000046.1:0-11412 GCA_964583425.1 uncultured Lachnospiraceae bacterium | reverse complement strand
GTGGGTAAAAAAATACTGCATCGAGGGCTTTGACAAGAACCCCGAGGAGCTGCAGAAAACGCGTGCCGAAAAGGATCGCGACTGGGAATTTGTTGTGAAGATGATGGTCATTATCAAGGACCTGATGAACGGCAACAAAAACCTGCCCGCAGAGTGCGAGGAGGAGATGGTTGGGCACAACGCGATTGCCGCCGGCTTTCAGGGGCAGCGCCAGTGGACCGACTTTTACCCGAACTGCGACTTCCCCGAGGCAATGCTGAACACCTCCTTTGACTGGAACGGCGCACGCGAGCCCTATATTCTTGCCACAGAGAACGATGTGTTGAACGGCATCGGTATGCTCTTTGGCAAGCTGCTGACCAACCGTGCTCAGATGTTTGCCGACGTGCGCACCTACTGGAGCGGTGATGCGGTTAAGCGCGTAACGGGTTACGAAATTGAGGGCAAGGCGAAGGAAGCCGACGGCTTTATCCACCTCATCAACTCGGGCGCTTGCTGCCTTGATGCAAACGGCGCAGCAAAGGACGAAAACGGCAACCCCGTCATGAAGCCATGGTATGAGGTGACTAAGGCAGATCAGGAGGCGATCATGGCTAATTCCACCTGGAACTATGCCGACCTTGGCTATTTCCGCGGCGGCGGCTACTCCTCCCGCTTTGTGACCAAGACAGAAATGCCCGCAACCATGATCCGCCTCAATCTGGTAAAGGGGCTCGGTCCCGTTTTGCAGATTGCGGAGGGCTGGACGGTAGAACTGCCCGACGAGGTGACCAACACTCTTTGGAAGCGCACCGACTACACCTGGCCCTGCACCTGGTTTGCACCGCGTGTAACGGGCGAGAGCGCATTTAAGACCGCCTATGACGTCATGAACAACTGGGGTGCCAATCACGGTGCCATCTCCTACGGCCACATCGGCGCAGATCTCATCACGCTCTGCTCGATGCTCCGCATCCCCGTTTGTATGCACAACGTACCCGAGGAAAAGATCTTCCGTCCCGCCGCATGGAACGCCTTTGGCATGGAAAAGGAGGCCGCCGATTATCGCGCCTGCGCCACCTTCGGTCCGCTTTTTAAAAAATAATTCTATCATAAAAATGCAAAAAAACAGAAGAATTGGCATGAAAAACCGTCCTTGAGCCTGTGTTTTTGCAATGCTATAATCATAAAGGAAATAAAAAATGAAATATATGGAGCTTCGCGAGCAGCTTTGCGACATCTGCCACAAAATGTGGCAGCTTGGCTGGGTTGCCGCCAATGATGGAAACGTATCCGTAAAGCTGCCCGACGGCAATTTTCTTGCCACCCCCACGGGCTACAGCAAAAGCTTTATCACCCCCGAAAAGCTGGTGATCATCAACGACCGCGGCAAGGTGGTGGAGGGAGAGCCCGGCTACAAGCCCTCAAGTGAGATCAAAATGCACCTGCGCTGCTATCGCGAGCGCGCGGATGTAGGCGCTGTGGTACATGCACATCCCCCCACAGCCACAGGCTATGCGGTGGCGGGCAAGAGCCTTGACGAATACTCGATGATCGAGACTGTGATCTCCATCGGCTCGATTCCCCTCACCCCCTATGGCACGCCCAGCACAGACGAGGTACCCGAGGCGATCACGCCCTACCTTGCTGAGCATGATGTGTTTTTACTTCAAAACCACGGCGCGCTGACGGTGGGCGCGGATCTGATCACCGCCTATTACCGCATGGAAACGCTTGAGCTGTTTGCAAAAATTTCTCTCACGGCGCACCTGCTTGGCGGTGCCAAGGAGATCGAAAAGCCGCAGATCGACAAGCTGCTGTATCTGCGCGAAAATTACTACCATGTAACGGGTAAGCATCCCGGTTACAAGCATTACAACAAATAAGGAGAATTTGTATGCCCTACTGTCTTGCGATCGACATAGGTGCCTCAAGCGGGCGCCATTTGCTGGGAGAGGTAAAGAACGGGCGCCTCGTGACCACTGAGATCTACCGCTTTGAAAACGGCATGAAAAAGGAAAACGGTGCCCTTGTTTGGGATATTACGGCACTGACCGAGCATGTGATCGCAGGTATTGCACGGTGCGGTGAGATCGGGAAGATCCCCGCTACCGTTGCCATTGACACCTGGGGCGTGGATTACGTGCTGTTTGACGGCGAGGGGCGCGAGATCCTACCCTGCTACGCTTACCGTGACAGCCGTACCGAGGGCGTGCCCGAGGAGGTATTTTCCATATTGCCCGAACACGACCTTTACCGCAAAACGGGTATCCAAAAGCAGAATTTTAACACCCTTTACCAGCTATACGCCGACAAAAAGGCGGGGAGACTTGCGGGCGCCGCCGACTTTTTGATGATGCCCGAATATCTTTCCTACAAGCTGACGGGCGTGAAGATGCACGAATACACCATTTGCTCGACCGGCAATTTACTGAACGCCGCCACCAAAACGTGGGATCTTGACGTGATCGACACGCTGGGGCTCCCCCGCGCGCTCTTTGATGAGATCCGGCCCCCCGCAACACTCGTTGGACACTTTAGCGAGGCGATACGCGCCCGCGTTGGCTTTGATGCCGCAGTAGTGACCTGTCCCTCACACGATACGGCATCAGCCGTCACCGCCTGCCCACTTGCCGCGGGCAGCGCCTTTATCTCCTCCGGCACGTGGAGTCTGGTGGGTGCCGAACTGACCGCACCCGTTACCTCCGAGGAAGCCATGAAGGCAAACCTCTCAAACGAGGGTGGCATTGAATACCGCTTCCGTTTTCTCAAAAACATTATGGGCATGTGGCTTTTCCAGAGCGTGCGCCGCGAGCTTGGCAAAAAATACACCTATGACGAAATGATGCACATGGCTGAGCACAGCAGCTTTACCGAGAAGATCGATCCCACCGATGCTGCTTTTCTCGCACCCAACAGCATGATAGAGGCAGTACGCACCTATCTTGGCAAGCCCGCATTACCGCTTGGTGACCTGCTGAACAGTATCTATCACTCGCTTGCGGCCAGCTACAAGAAAACAGTAGAGGAATTGGAGCAAATCTCGGGTAAGCACATTAACACTGTGGCAATCGTTGGCGGAGGCTGCAAGGACGATTACCTCAACCGCTTGACCGCAAGGTACACGGGCAAGCGCGTGAGCGCGGGCCCCGTGGAATGTACCGCAACGGGTAACATTTTAGCCCAATTGATGTATCTTGATCCCGCTCTCTCGCTGAACGACGCAAGAGAGCTGGTGAAAAACACCTTTGGTGACAGCATTCAGTATTACGAGCCGTAAAAGCGGCTTTTACCAAAGCCAAGAAGGCAGTCTCAAATGAGACTGCCTTCTTTAATTGCAGCTTTCACGCATGAAAACCGCCACTTGAATGGTGAGGTGGTGGTTTTGATGTTATTTAAAGTCAATCAAGTTTTTTTATGGCACGGCATCACCCTTGACAAGAATTGGCATAAAACACCCGTAAAATGGCATGAAAACGATAAAAGAATATGGTATCATTATAGAGCATTGCAACAAAAAATTCGGATGAGGTGCGAAATGACAATTATCGCCTATTTGTTTGCCATCATAAAAAATGTGGTCTACGGCACAACCGTTTTCTTTACGGGAGAGCTAACCGCCTCGGTGGATGTGCTTGATGTTCTGGCACTGCGATTTTTAATGAGCTTTGTCGTGTTTTCGCTGCTCAAGGTCACACACGTGGTAAAAATCGATATTTCGGTCAAGGATTTTTTTATCAAAAACCCGCGCTCGGGCGCCATGAAAAACATTTTGCTCACCGCCCTCTTTGAGCCTGTGCTGTATATGCTATTTGAAACGCTTGGTGTCTCCATGACAACGGGCATTACCGCAGGCGTGATTCTTTCCCTTAGTGCCGTAACCTCCTGCATTTTTGAAAATCTGGTGCTGAAGGAAAGCAGCACCTTGATGCAAAAGGCTTTTTTGGGAATCGGCATCTTCGGTGTGATCTACATTGCAGTAAACACCAATACCACAACAGGTGAAAATTCGGTGCTCGGCATCGTTTTTCTGTTCCTCACCGTTCTTACCGGCTCCCTTTTCGCGGTATTCTCACGCAAATCCTCCGGTGACTTTTCCCCCATGGAGATCACCTATATTTCCTGCCTGCTGGGGGCAGCGGCTTCAACGCGGTCAATGTAATCCGCCATCTCGTTGCAGGAGATATTCTATATTACTTTGATCCTTATTTTGATGTAGAGCACCTCTTGGGCTTTGCGTTTCTTGCCATCGTCTCAACCATTGTGGCAACCGGCATGAACAATTTTGCACTCGCGCGCATGCAAACCTCTACCATGGCAGCATTTGGCGGTATTTCCACACTGACCACCGTTGCGGTTGGCGCCGCCCTGGGAGGCGAGCAAATAGAGCTTTTTCACCTTGTGGGGCTTGTATGCATCGTAATCAGAATGGTAGGCGTCAGCTATATCGCCATTAAAAAAGACAAGACACGCGTAAGGCAACAAACCGAGGGACAAAAAAAGTAATCATAACCACCACTGAAGTGATGATTTTTCATGCGCTAAAGTTACAAAAAACAGGCACCGAGATAAATTTCCCGATGCCTGTTCCCTTTTGTGCCGCGCGCATACGTCACGGCGAGACAATGTTATACGCTTTCAATAAATAATACGCATGCCGATAGTGCGTTACGTAGGGCTCGGTCACAGCCGATCCGCATACCAGTACTGCGTGACATGAGTCTTTGTCAGGTCTGTTGCGGACTTTGCCGCGGTTGAAGGAGTATAGTAGCTGTAATTGGTCAACCATGAATTGTAAATATACCATGGACCGCTGCGCGCAAACGTGACATCGGCAAGCTTTTCGCAGCCCGAAAAAGCATTGATGCCAATGCATTGCACCGTAGCGGGAATGGTGATGCTTTCGATCAGCTTGCAGCCGGAAAATGCGCTGTCGCCGATGGCTTCAAGATTTGCAGGCAGGGAGATCAAAGCAAGCGATGTGCAACCGCTAAATGCCAGATTGCCAATGGTGGTAAGCGTAGCGGGCAGCGTGATCGATGTGAGCATGTGAAAATTGGAAAATGCGCCATAGGCAAGCTCGGTGGCACACAAAAGCTCGATCGAGCAAAGACTCTCGGGCACATAGGCGGGGCGGGTGCCGGTATACTCCTTGTAGGTCTGCTCAATACGCACACCACCTTGATATTCGTAAGTACCGAAAACATAGCCCATGGGGTATACCGTCACGCCCGGGGTCTGGGTCTGCTGATTGCCCGCAAAGGGAACCGTCAGCTTTTGGAGAGATGCGCATCCGCCAAGCGCACCCTGACCGATCGAGGTCACGCTTGCGGGGACATACGCCTCGGTAAGGGACATGCAGCCCCAGAAGGCGTAGGCAGGAAGCTTCTCGACACTCTCGGGCAGGCGCAACGCCGTAACAGCCACACCATCAAGATACAGGGTGGCGCCGTTACAGAAGGGCGAGGCTGTGGGCGTGCTGAAGGTGTTGGTGCAGTATGCGGCAAAATCCGCGATATGAACATCCTTCAGCGCCGTACAATCCTTAAAGGCATTATCACGGAATGCGGTGGTAGCGCTGCCGATCTCAAAGCTTGCAAGTGCGCTGCAGCCCAAAAATGTGCCCGTTCCCACCGTATCAAGCACATTGCCGAGCTTGATTGCCGAGATGCCGGAATAGGCGAAGGCATAGTCTCCAAGCTTGGTCGTATCTGCAGAAAGTACGACCTCCTTGATAGAGGTGCAGCCGTAAAATGCCATACTGGGAACCTCTGTGGCGTTCACCGTAACGATGGTAAGACCCGCAGGCAGCCGGTAGACCACACCAAGTGAATCGGGCAGGGCGGCGATGCTGTTTTGGTATGCCTCGGTGCCAAAGAAAAATCCGATCGGGTGATGCTGATAGCCCATGTAGTCGTTACCTGTCAGATGCCCCACTACGGGGAGCGTCATGCGCTCGAGCGCACCGCAGCCCGTAAATGCCGCGTTGCCGATGCCGATCACGGTGGTGGGTAAATGGAGTGCGCGAAGCTTGCTGCAATTGGCAAAGGCACGACTGCCTACACTTTGAAGCCCCTCCTGTAGGATAAATTGCTCGATGGAAGCACAATTTTCAAATGCCGAGGTGCCAATTATTTGAACGCTTGCGGGCAAAGCCACCGCTTGCAGGCTAATGCAGCCGTAAAAGGCATATTTTCCAATACCGGCTACCCCCTCGGAAAGGGTCAGCACCGTCACGAGCGCACCGTTTTGATAAAAGCCGCCCGTGTAATACAGCGGATTGGATTCGGGCGTGTCAAAGCTGAAGGCAGCAAAGGCATTGATATTGCCGATATGCACCTGCTCCAGCGCCACGCAGCCTACAAACGCCTGCTTACCGAGCGCGGTAAGGCTTGCGGGCAGATTTACTGTAAAGAGTGCCTCACAGCCCTGCAGCGCATATTCGCCAATGCTGACTACCCCCTCGGGAATATACAGCTGCGTGAGCGCCTTACATCCATCAAGGGCATGTGCGGGGAGGGCGATAAGAGTTGCGGGAAGGTTGATCTCCTTCAAGGTATAGCAGCCCGAGAATGCGCCGTGCACCAAACCGCCACCCAAAACGGTTACCGTATGCAGCGCGGCGGGCAAATACCCGGTATACGTGTAGGAATACGAATTCTTCACATACTGCTGCGTAACGGTTACACACCCCTCAAAATATTGCTGACCGAACAAGGCGGAGAGCAGATAGGTGCTTGTATCTGAATTGGCGCTCGGTCCCTCGGCGGTATATCCAAGGAACGGGACGGTGATGCTCTCCAGTGCGCTGCAGCCGCGCAGGATTCCCTCTCTGCTCATACCGAATTCCATTTTGGTCACGCCCGCGGGGATGGTGAGGGTGGTCAAACTCGTACAGTAGGCAAGCAGATCATAGGGGACAACGGTAACCTTAGAGGGGAAGGTAAAGCGCTCAAGGCCCGAGCAGTAGCAAAAGGCTGCCGCGCCAAGTGTCTCGATGCTCTCGGGCAGATCAATGCTCGTGAGTCCCGAGCATCCCGCGAAAGCACGTGCACCGATCTCGGTGATCTCATCGTGAAGCGTAACCGAGGTCAGCTGCTTCATATTGGCAAGAAAGGCATTGGCGAGATTTCCTTTTTTCAGCGTGATCTCGGTAAGACCTGCGGGCAAGCAATACTCGGTTCCAGACGACCATGAGATACCGCTATTATTGCAGGTAAACTGATGAACCTGCGTGCCACCCTCATACTGTGTGCCACCAAAGAAATAGCCCAAGGGATAGGTGAAATTGTTCGAGTCGCTCTGAAAGGTAGTGGTATACAGTGTAAGTGAGGTGATATTGGCACAGCCCGAAAAGGCACCATACTCAATGGACGTTACACTTTCGGGAATGGTAAGCGCCGTAAAGGCTGCGACACAGCCCTTAAAGGCGTATTGACCGATGGTGGTCAGCTTTTCGGGCAGAATAATATCCTTTAGCTTGACACAACCCTCAAACGCCGACCAGCCGATGGTAAGCAGCTCATCAGAGAGGCTTACGGTCTCCAATGTCGCACAGCCGAGAAAGGCATTTGTGCCGATCGCGGTCACGCTGTCGGGCAGATCGATTGCAGAGAGAGCGGTACAGCCGCTAAAGGTCTCTCGGGGGATCTCGGTCAGCCCTGCAGGCAGGGTGATGCGCTCAAGCATCGAGAGATTTTGGAGCCGCCACTGCGTCAAGGTACCCGAGGTAAAAGTGAGCTCGGTGAGCCCTGCGGGCAGATAATAGGTGCCTACATGGTTCGTAGTTTCTTCATATCTTTGACGGACAGCGATCATCCCCTCAGCCCCTTCCGAGCCAAACCAAACGCCCAACGGACGATTGCTGCTTACACGCAAGGGCGCGGTCAGCCTTTCGAGCGCTGCACACCCTTCAAGTATGTGGCTGCCAATAGTGGTTACGGTATCGGGAATGACCAGCTCGGTCAGCGACGTGCAGCCGCGGAAGGCATAGGGGCGGATCTCTACAATGCTATCGGGAATATAAATGCTTGTCATTTCACTCTTTCCGGAAAAGCCCCCCCACTCGATGGTCGTAACGGGAAGCCCATTGTATACAGCGGGGATGCTGATATCGCCCTGTACCTTTCCCGAGGCACGCACCGTGTAGGTGTTGTCAGCCTCAAGGAAAAAGGCAAGCCCGTCATAGGGCTTTTGGCAGACCTCGCAGTAATAATACTCGTCAAAAACGTGGTCGCCGATATCGGTGCGCTCGCTCTCATGCTCACAGGTAGCGGCGTGCCAGTGCTGCGTGCCGTCGCTTGACCACTCGGCAGAAAAGCTGTGCGTGGCGGGGCGCACGACCGAGGTCTTATCAAGAATCAACTCGGAGGCGTATTTGTTGGCGAAAAAGCTCTCACATGCCGCGCACGACCAATATTCGATATTGCCCGCCAAATCGCAGGTAGGCGCAAGCGGGGCGTGATACGTAATGGTATCCTTGTGCATGGTTGCGGGGAGCGTAACGGTGAAGATCACGATCGTGGCATCTGCATCCGAGAAAATGAGCCCACAGGCGGTGCATGTCCAATACTCCACGTTACCGCTCTCAAGGCAGGTGGGCGCCTTTGCCACCACGTGAGAGAGCGTTTCCATGTGCTGTGTAGCAGGTGCAACTGTGCTGCTTAACGGCGTTTTTGCCTCGGCATCGGCGAAAAAACCGCCACAGGCGCGGCAGAACCAATGCTCTACCACACCGTCTGCAGTGCAGGTGGCAGAGATCTGCTCGTAATGATCGATCGGTCCATCATGCCCCTCGGCACGCAGAACCAGCTCCTCGTCACTTACCTCGATGGTGAGATCGGCATAGGAGAACCTTTTGCCGCACTCGCAGCTCCAGTGCCGAGCAACGCCATCCTCCTTGCAAGTGGCAGGCACCCCGTTTTCCAATTGAAGCTGGTGCCGATGTCCGCCGTCCCCTTTCCCATCACAAGAGACAAGGAAAAGCGTGCAGAGCACCGCACAGACAAAAAGCGATGCCGATATAAAAAATCTCAATGCTTTCAAAGTGAACTTTCCTTCCTTAATAAGTGAATAAACCCATTGTAGCACGCATACGTGCAAAAGTCAAGGAAAAAGCACCCGAGAAGAAAATGAACAATAAGTGTACTGCCAAAATTTCGGCTTAAATAGCCTTCCCCTTGAGGGGAAGGCTTGCCCCGCAGCTCACTCCACCACTGCAAGTGGTGGTTTATTTGCGCTAAAGCTACAATTAAAAGCAGGCTGTCGCAAATTGAAATTTGCGACAGCCTGCTTCGCTGCTTTTTATTCTGTAACCGTATAAATACCGACACGGTATTCCTCGGCGGCGAGGGTATTGGCGATCAAGTAGGAGAGCACGCCATCCTCAATGCCGAAAAACCCGTAAATGCTTTCGCCGGAGGCGAGATCGGAAACAAGGTAAACATGATAATCCTCGGCATTGTTAAGGTCGATGCGACAGATTGAGTTACCCGAATGATAATAAAGATAATTTTCGTCAATCGCAAGACCTGCATAGCAATCGGTATAATAGCGGTAACCCGATGACCACCAGCAGCCGCCCGTGATCTCACGAAGCGGTGACATAGCCGTAACATCGGCACCCGCATAAATCACGCCGCGCACACTCCCCGCGGTATCGGTAGCCTTGCCTGTGCAATAGTACACACCGTTATGCCTTAGCATGGGTGTGTTGGCATTGCGAAACATTACAGCATCATATTTCGTATCAGTGGCGGCGGCTGCCGCAACCCAGCCGCGGTGGCGGTTCTGCTCCTGCTTTCCCGCATCGATGGCGGTCAAGCCCGCATCGCTTTGTAAAAAATAGGTGTAGGAAACAATGGTGGGGTAGCTGCGCGCATCATCCCATGTGAGATCGATATGATACCAAGCACCGTCGATCCTTACCAGATTCCACGCGTGCTTCATCACATCGCTGGTCACGGGGATCGATTCGATATCAAGGCGCTCCGCCGCCGCGATCAGTGCGAGCATATAGGCTTGACACACGCCCTTTTTTTCGGTAAAAAAGCGATACGCATCACGAATTTCGAGATTGTCGTCATAGTCATAATTCTGCACGAAATAATCGTGCAGGTACAGGATCTTATCAAAATCCGAGCCGTCTTGCGGCGCGCCCGCCACGATCTGATCGAGCGTAGCCTCATAGGTCGCGCGCATTGCCGCGATCTCGGCTGCGTTCGTGCTACTATAGCTCGGCGCGATGTATTCCACGATCCCTGCTTGCGTGGTTGACATGTTATAGGAGGGTCGCAAATAAAAGTACTCGGGCGAGGAGTAAATGATCGATGCCACTGCCGCCTTTACCTCCTCCTTGGTGGGCGCGGGAGAAACATCGGTAAAGTATATTTTGGCATCCAAATTGGTAATACCCGTGCGGATCGCCTCCTCGAGCGAAACATTGACCGCCTGTGTCGGGTCGTAGGCGGAATAATCGCTTTCGGGATCGTAGGGAGTGGTGGGCAATACTTCATCATCGTCGCCCGCCTCGACCGCGGACTTGGTCAGAGAGATCAGCTGCTCAAGGCGTGACACCGCATTGCCAAAATAGGCGGTAATGACCGCTACGGTATCGGTTTTTTCATATCGCCATAAGCAAAAGGTTGATAGCAGCACGATCAAAAGCACTGCCGCAACACTGCGCAAAAAGCCTTTCACATTTCCCCTCCCTTCCCAATCGGTTCAAGAAACACTTCAACGGCAGGTAAGCCGAAAGGGCTTATGCCATAAAATCAGCCTCGGTCGCCTCATCATCCTGCGGAATGGCAGGGCGCACAGAGGGGGCACCCTCCACGACCTCGCCGTCACGCTTGCCGCCAAGAATGTGGCGCACACGGCACGCAGCCGCCTCTGCCTCCTCGGCATCAAAAAGCTCGGTCTCATCCTCGGTGGCATCACATGCTGCGCTGACATGCTCCCCCTCAGTATCAGGGGCAAAAAGCTCGGTCAGCATAGCACCAAGGCTTACCGCGCTGCCCGCTGCCGACGCAACGGCAAGGATGGCACCCACAATACTTTTCTTGCGCACGGCAAGCACGAGAAATGCAAACGACAGCACAAGCGCGGATGCAAATGCCGAAAGCCCCAGCAGCTGCTTGGTCTCTTTATTCATTTTCATCGGGATCCTCCTATCACTGACCTGCGTTCATTTTGAGGTAAGCATTCATAAATCCGTCGATATCGCCATCCATCACTGCACCGATATTGCCGTTTTCAAAGCCCGTTCTGGTATCCTTTGCCAGCGTATAGGGCATAAACACATATGAGCGGATCTGCGAGCCCCATTCGATATTGACCTTATTGCCCTGGATCTCCTCAATGGTATCAAGGCGCTCGCGCAGCTTGATCTCCATCAGCTTTGCCTTCAGCATCTTCATCGCGGTTTCCTTATTC
>CAZOWH010000045.1:0-11508 GCA_964583425.1 uncultured Lachnospiraceae bacterium | reverse complement strand
AGCTGCAAAGCTCGGCGCTCTTGAGGCTGCTGCTGCTACCAAGGCTGAGCTGAGCGCTCAGGTTGCAGCACTGCAGGCAGCAATTGATGCAAAGGCAAGCAGCGATGATGTTGCTGCAGAGCTGAAGACTATTAAGGAGCTTATCGCAAGCACCGATGCTGCTACCAAGAAGGAGCTGAACGAAAAGATCGATGCTCTGCAGGGTAAGGTTGACGGTGAGATTGCAACCACTTTGGCTAATCTCCAGGCTGCTATCGGTGCAAACGGCGAAGCAGATGCTACTACCAAGAAGGATCTTGAGGAGGCCATTGCTGCTGTAGAGAAGACTGCTGCTGACAATGCTGCTGTAATTGCCGAGCTTCAAAAGGCTATTGCCGACAATGCCACTGGTGATGAGGCATTCAAGGCTGAAATGGCTGAGAAGCTTGAGGCTGTAAACACTGCACTGGCTACCAAGGCTGATGCAGAAACCGTTAGTGCTACTATTGCCGGCTTGAACGAGACCATCGCAACCCTTGCTACCAAGCAGGAGGTTACCGATGCTATCGATGCGTGCAAGAAGTATGCTGAGGATCTGGATGCTGCTATTGAGGCGAAGATTTCTGAGCTGACCGGCAAGTTTAACACTCTTTCCGCAAAGGTTACCACCAATGAGGGTGAGATTGCTGCACTGAAGACTCTTGTACAGACCATTCAGAGCAAGCTTGACCTGCTGCAGGCTTCTAAGGATGACTTCCAGAAGGCTTACGAGGCTGCTACCGCATTGCTGAAGAGCGATGATGCAAAGTATTCTCTCGCAGCTTTCGAGGCAGCTATTAAGAACTACACCGACAACTATGAAAAATATGACCCCTCCGCATATCAGAGCTTTGAGAAAGAGGTTGACCGTATCAGATTCTATCTGACCCGTGCTACCTCTGTTACCGAGATTGAGGCGCTGATCGATAATGATCTCGCAAATGCGATCGACGATCTTGAGTTAAATGACCTCACCAAGACCTTCCCGCAGCTGCTTGCTGAACTTAAGGGCAACGTAACCAACGCTACCAACCTTAAGAACATAAAGAACGTATACGCTATGCTGCCTGCAGAGGATCAGGAGAGCAATAAGGCTGAGTACGATGCATTGCTTCGTGCAAAGAAACAGCTTGATGCTGCTGCTGCAGAGGCTGCAACGCTGAAGGAGACAATTGCTGCGCTTACCATGGTCGTTTACGGCCAGAGCAAGCCCACGGTTGAAGGCTTCCGTGCTACCGTAACCGCTATTCAGAATACATACTTTGATAAAATTGCCACCGACGACACTGCTGCTTTTGCATACTACAAGACCGATCTGAAGGCTTCTGATCTGGTTGAGAACTATGCTACTCTGGAGAAGATGGAGACAAGACTTGTAGAGCTTGATGCTGCATTTGATGCAATTCCCACGATCATTGATGTGATCAAGAACTACAACACCACTAGACCCCTTTACAATCAGCTTAACGATATCAATACAAATGTTAGACTGATCGAGGCTTGGATTGCCGGTGGTGAAAACTGGGCAAAGCTTGAGCCCGAAAATGTAGAGGCTCTGTATGCCGATTATTACACCGACGCTACCGTTTACCCGCTGGTTGCTAAGGCACAGGCTTATGCGACGGCTATGAATGACCTCTACGTGGCATACATCACCACCGATAAGGAAGCATACGGCGTTGAGACCAACCTGCTTGAGGCTGTTGCAGCTCTTAAGGCTAAGGTTGATACCAACACGCTTCAGCTTTCCGTTGACGAGACCCTTGTAAATACGCTTGTTGCAGATCTTGCGGCTCTTAAGACCGCAATCTCTCAGGTAACCATCAATGAGGTGCTTGAGTATGTTGAGGATCTTGATAAGAACTATTATGCTATGACCGCTGCATTTGCTGATGATTTCAAGGCAGTGACCGACCGCACTTCCGATCTTAACGATCTCAAGAACTTCATCAATGCAGAGAAGGCTAAGATGGATGAGATCGAAACGGTTACTTTCAGTGACTACGATAAGATTGATGGCTTCCGCAAGGCACTTGACACTGCATATGAGGCATACGATATTCAGGCACCTGTAGGCAAGGAAGGCGAGGATGGCTATACGGCTGGCGACGCTAACTATGTTGAGCTGGCAACTGAGGCTGAGGCTCGTTACACCGAGTTGAGACTCGCTTACGAGAGCTTGACTGCTGAAATTGCAGATATCTACACCGATGCTATGAAGCTTCTTGAAGCGTTCAAGGATGGCGATACCATCGTAATTGATCTCTCCAAGGGTAATAACCTCATCAATGTACTGGCTAAGCTGAAGGTTATCGTTCTTGAGAAGGGCTTGACCGAGGTTGTTCTGCCTCTGCCCGGTGGCGATGCAAACGCTAATATCCAGAACCTGTATGACGACTTTATCGATATCGCAGCTGAGTACAAAGTGAAGGCAACCGCTGCTCAAACCGGTGCTATAGATGTAAATGGCGCTATTGAGAAGCTTGCAGGCAAGGACGCTGCTAAGCTGAACAACTATGCAGAAATTACCACTGCTTACGCTGAGCTGGTTAAGTGGTATAAGCTCTACATTGATGCAGACTTTGACGAGACTGCTGAGGGTGCTCAGGAGGCTATGCTGGCTGCAATTGAGGCGGTTAGCGAAATTGAGATCTTTGACGATAACGAGACTGTTGAGCATTACGAATTTGTAACTGTTGATAACAGCGATGCTGTTGTAGCTGCTTACAACACCGCAGTTGATACTTACGCTACTGCAGAGGCAGATGCTGCTAAACTGCTTGCGGATATGAATGCACTGATCGCTTATTGGAATATCCACTCTAACTTCGATGCTGTTCAGATAGCTTACGATGGTGCAGATGATGCATTTGTTACTAAGTATTACGATCCTGATGAGTTTAAAACTGATTGGGATTACTTCGGGGTTCTGCCTGTTTACGGTGACTTTGCTAAGACGCAGGATGATTACAAGAAGGCTTGTGATGAAGCTGGTATAATGGCTGCTGAGATCAACAGTAACATTGCCGCTCTGCCTCAGGGCGCGATTGCAATGGGTGAAGCTACCACTGTTCTTGAGAACGTAGATATTATCTACGGCTTGATTGCAGACTTCTATGCAACCGGTAGCCATTGCACCGATCCTTGCGAGCAGTGCGTAGCTAAGTACTTCACTGTAGAGGGTGTGGATAACACCATCGAGCTCTACCGCGTGAAGATGCGCGCATCTATGGCTGCTGAGTACAACACTGTTTACGGCAGCGCTGATGCAACCACGCAGATCAAGATCGAGGCTGCTAAGACCACCTATGATAGCATGCTGAACGATGCTAAGACCGTAGCTGCTATTGACGGTGTTTACACCACTGCGATCAACAAGCTGAACACCTTTGTTCAGGCTCCCGCTGCCTAAGCTTGTGAATAACGAAAGTTAACTCACAAACAAGACCCCCTATGGACTTCGGTCCATAGGGGGTTATTTTACAACTAACCATCACTTCGTGGTGGTTTTTGTTTTTTAAAAAATATTTTAAAAGCTATTGACAAAATAGGATAAATCCCATACAATATAAGTAAGGGATATATCCTATATTTTGGGGGAAGACTATGTATGCAGGAATTTGAGATCGTTTTTTTATGATAAACCCGATGGGAGCGAGCCGGTAAAAGAGTTCCTCTTGTCCGTTGATGATAAAATGAGAGCAAGAATTTTAAGGACCGATCGATCTGCTTGCCAAAAATGGAACTATGTTAAGAATGCCATATTCAGAACACCTTATAGATGGAATATTTGAAATTAGAGTGAAGAGCGGTTCTGATATATCGCGTGTTCTATATTTTTTTGTGATCGGGCGAAAATTTGTTTTGACAAATGGATTTATCAAGAAGACACAGAAAACACCTAAAAATGAAATTGAACTTGCAAAGAAATATCGAAACGAATTTTTGAACAGGGAGGAAAAGTGATATGACAAATTACAAGGATTTTTTGAATGAGCAGATGAAGGATGTTGAATTTAAGAAAGAATATGATGCACTGGATGCGGAATTTTCCATCATTCAAGCAATGTTGGATGCCAGAAAAGAGGCAGGGTTAACGCAAAAGGATTTAGCAGCCCGTACCGGCATCGCGCAGGCAGACATTAGCAAATTAGAAAATGGAAACGCGAATCCGTCCTTACGAACACTTCAAAGATTGGCAGACGGCATGGGAATGAAATTGAAGGTAGAGTTTGTTCCTGCGAACCATTAAAAGCAGAGGCATAAATTTTTATTTCGGCAGGAGTAGAACACCCGCCGCCTGCGGCGACACTGCGATGTTTGCAGAGCAAACTCGCCGTGCCACTGACGGTACAGCTTTTCCAAGAGAAAATGAGCCCGCCCTGTGGTCTTACGACCGCAGGGGCGGGCTTTCGTGCTATAGGTATGTATTTTCGGTATGCGCGCATGCATATGTGAAAAAGCTGAGCCTTGTGCGGGTGCTAAAGGTATGTTAAGGCTTCAACGCAAAATCCACCATGGTGGGGCAATGGTCGGAGCTATCCAGCGAGATCTGATCTCTTGCCACAAGGCAGGCGGTCAGCTCTGCGGTCTCATGTGTTACAAAAATATGGTCAATGGGCACATCGTGGGGATAAATGGGCTTACCAACATTGTGGAAGGTGGGGCCGTCGTCACAATGCGCGGCGGGAGCGGCAAGCATGTGCAAGAGTGCTTCATTCTTTACAAAGAGTTGAATGCTTTCCTCATCGATCTTGCCATTCATATCGCCCATCAGCACAACGGCAAGCCCCTTATATTTTTCGCGCATTTCGGCAATCAGGCGCAGGATCTCTTTATTGTTTTCAAGGCGCCAGATCTTGCCCTGCTTTTGCTCGAGATCGGGGCGGCAATGCTCGCCCTCGGGGAAGCGCAGATAATGGTTTCTGTAATCGGGCATTACCAGTGCGGCATGGAAATTCATGACAAGCACTTTCTTTTCCGGCTCGCTCTTGCGGGCAAACACGCACATGGAAAGCGATTTGGTGCCGGTGTGGGGGCAACGGTTTTGCCAGTGGAACATGTGTGCATTTTCCTCAATCAGATCCCATTCGGCAGCGCGGTAAAAGATAGGCGTGCAGCAGCCGGAGCCAATACGCTCGTATTTTACGTTGTTGGTACGAATGCTGTAGGGGGCAGCGGCATTGATCTTGGCGCACGCAATTTTATAGCCCGCGCGCCTTAAATTCATTTCCACAACATCGCCTGCAAAATATTCCTGCATGCCCGTAAAATCGGGCGCATATGCCAACACGGCGGCAGAGATCAGGTCGGAGCGATCGCCAACGCCAAGCACATTATAGGTCATGGCGCGCACGTCGGCATTGCCCACCTTGGGCAGCAGGGCGTTCTCCTTACCGCACTCGCCCTCAGAGTCCGCAAGGGTCAGCGCAGGGCTGCCGGTGGTATCGGCGGGAAGATTTTTCTCCAGCCAAAGCATAATGGCGGTCAGCGCGCCTACCGTGCTGCCAAATGCCACGGTAGCACCGTTTTCATCTACCGTTACGCGGTAACCCGTTTCGGCACGGTAGGGCTTCACGCCAATTGCAAGGGTGATCACGGTTGTGCCGTCCGTTACTGCGGCGGCAGAGGATAAATGATAGCCCGCAAGTGCCTCAAGGCGCTTTTCAAGGTAGTGCAGTGCTTGAGACCAGTTGATCACACTGCCGCCCTCAAATACCAACGCATAATCGGTCAGCGGCTTTCCGTTTAGCAAAATTTCCGAAACGGGGTAGGTGGCAGCGGTATCGGCTGTAGGCTTTAATACAATTTTCATAATAGCTCACTCCTTTAACTGATGGTATCGCTGTTCAGCGTGAACATTTGATTTACGGTTGCGCGCAGAGCGGGGTGATCCGTTAGGTCGGGGTCAAGCTCTGCCAACGCGCGTGCGCGGGCAAATGCTGTGTTCAAAAGCCCCGTGTCGTCACAAAGTGCGGCAAGGCGGAATTTTACACCGCCGCTTTGGCGGATGGCATCGTTATCGGCGCCCGAAAGAAAATCACCGGGGCCGCGGAGCGCAAGATCGCGCTCGGCAATGGCAAAGCCATCATAGGTGGTGCGCATCACGGCAAGGCGCTCGGCAGCGGGGGTGGTGGCATCCCTTGTCGCATCGGATACCAGAATACAGTAGGATTTGCGCTTGCCGCGTCCCACGCGTCCGCGCAGCTGGTGCAGCTGCGAAAGTCCAAACCGTTCTGCATTTTCTACGACCATCAACGAGGCATTCGGCACATTTACGCCAACCTCGATCACGGTGGTGGAGACCAGCACCTGCATATTGCCTGCGGCAAATTCCTGCATGATATGCTCTTTGTCCTTACTTTTCATTGTGCCGTGTACAAAGCCGACAGAAAGCTCGGGCAGGGCGGCGCTCAGCTCCTCGGCGTATTGCACTGCAGCCTTCATCGGCGGGCGCGTGTCGGTAATGGGCGCGTATTCGCCGATCTCGGAGAGCATCACCTCGTCAATTTCGGCATCACGCTCCTCCACGGCGGGGCAGACCACATAGACCTGTCCGCCCTCGGCACAGGTTTTGCGAATAAAGCCGTTCAGGCGCTCGCGGTAGCTTTCATCCACCACAAAGGTATCCACACGCTGTCTGCCTGCGGGCATTTCGTCAATGCGGGAAAGGTCAAGGTCGCCCCACAGGGCAAGCGCGAGGGAGCGGGGAATGGGCGTGGCGCTCATCACCAGCATATGGGCGTGTTCGTTTTTCTCGGAGAGTATGGCGCGCTGCTTCACGCCGAAGCGGTGCTGCTCGTCGGTCACGATCAATCCGGGTGCGGCAAACTCCACACCGTCCGAAAGGAGTGCCTGCGTGCCGATCACAACGGATAATTGCTTTTGGGGATCCTCGGCGGCAAGTGCCGCGCGGATCTTACGCTTTTCCGCGGCTGTTGTGGCACCGATCAGGAGCGCGGTGCGCATGCCCATCGCCTCAAAAATAGGGGCAAGATCCTCATAATGCTGGCGGGCAAGGATCTCGGTCGGCGCCATCAGCGCCGCCTGTCTGCCGCTTTGCACGGCAATCAGCATGGCGGCGGCGGCACAAATGGTCTTACCACATCCAACGTCCCCCACTACAATGCGGCTCATGGGCACGTTTTTTGACATGTCGGCGCGTATCTCATCGATCACACGCGCCTGCGCGCCCGTTAAGCGGTAGGGCAGGGTAGCAAGCAGCCTTGAAATGTCGTTTTGATCGCAAACGGGCGCGCCTGCCCTTTTTGTGTTTTTGCGCGTGAGGGAAAGCCCCAGTGCAAAAATGAAAAATTCATCAAAGATCAGGCGGCGCTTTGCCTTGGCAAGGGAAATATAGTCGGTGGGGTTATGGATGTTGCGGAGTGCAAAGCCGAGCGTGGCAAGTCGCTCCTCGATGCGAATGTCGTCGGGCAGGGGGTCCTCCAAAAGCGAGGTGGCACTGAGCACGGTGGCAACATTTCCCGCTACCTGCTTTGGGGTAAGCCCTTGCGAGAGGCGGTAAACGGGCAACAGATCGGGCAGGGGGGCATCCTCGCTGTAGGGCTCGCTTTCGGGCGAGGTCATAGCATAATTTTTGCGTTTTCGCTGTACCTTGCCCCAAAAGCGGAAGGTGGAGCCCAGCACGAAGCGGTTTTTTAGATACTCTTGGTTAAAAAAGGTGATCTCGCAAACGCCGCTCTCATCAAAGGCGCGAAACTTCAGCAGTGACATTCTGCCGCGAATGCGAGTGCTTTTCGGCTCGGTACCAACGGTAAGGATCACTGCCGTGCGGCAGTCCTCGGGCGCATCCCGCAGGAGGTGCACGTCGCCGCGGTTTTCATACGCGCGCGGGAAGTGATATAGCAGGTCCCCCAGCGTGTGTAGCCCCAATTTTTCGTAAGCGGCAATTTTGGCGGGACCTACCCCGTGCAATTTGCCGATCTTATCGGATAATTGATCTGCCATCGTTGCGTTCTCCCTTTAATTTTACTTTTTATGGCATTATTATAACAAAACTGAGGAAAGTTTGTCAAGAAAAACGGAAAAAATCAGCGCTTTTATTGTTTTTACTTGACAGAAGATTAAAATTGCGCTATAATGATAGCATAATCATTATCGTACGGCAGTCTGCCGTCTCGACAAAGGAGAGCGAAACATGAAAAGAATTTTTGCAATGCTTCTTGCCCTGATGCTGGTATGCTCCATGGTGGCATGCTCCAAGGATGAGGGGGCAAATGATGACCCCACCAACTTGACCGTTACCTCAAACGAGCAGTATTACCACGCCGGCGGCGATTATAACGATCGCTTTGAGTATGAGATCATCAACGGCAACGAGGTGGCTATTATCGGCTTCGTTTCCGATTATACCCCCCATGCCATTACCATTCCCTCTACCATTGAGGAGTGTGCTGTGGTGGAGATCTCCGATGCTGCCTTCTACCATTGCAGCCAGATCACATCCGTTACCGTTCCCGCAAGCATCACCAAGATCGGCGAAATGGCTTTTGCGGGCTGTGTACAGCTCACCGAGATCAAGCTGGCGGATGCTGTCAGCCTTTCGGAGATCGGTGATTATGCATTTGCATACTGCGGTAAGCTGAACGCCATCACCCTGCCCGCATCGCTCACTACGCTGGGCGCTGCTGCCTTCCTGCAATGCAAGGAGCTGACCGCGATCAATATCCCCAATGCAGTGTCGGATGAGACAGGCAAGGTGGTAAGCGGTGTTACCGTCCTTAACGATATGACCTTTATGGGCTGCGAAAAGCTTGTAACCATTACCGATGGCAATAGTCTTGTTTCCATTGGCGAGTACGCCTTCTGCGGCTGCAAGGCACTTGCTGCCTACACCGTTCCCGCAGGTGTTACCTCCGTTGGGGCGCATGCATTCTCGCTGTGCGATACGCTTGCTTCGGTTTCCTTTGCCAACACCGCCGGCTGGCGCTATCTTGCAGGTGGTGTGAATGAGACCTATGAGACCATTGATGTGACCGACGGCGCGCAGGTGCTTCTGCAGCTGAAGGGCGATTGGGCGGGATATACGCTGGAGCGCCAATAATATGTGTATCATAAAAAACCGCAAGTGTTACACTTGCGGTTTTTTTGTCACATCTAAAATGCGGTTTTTGCAACCACACAAAACAGTCTTGACTAAAACAATAAAATTTGGTATAATATGGGTGTAACAAGCTTGTGATCGAGGAGGGAAATATGAATTTTAAAATTGTATCGGATAGCTCATCCAATATTTTGACATATGCCGGCGTACCGTATACCACCGTGCCGCTGAAGATCATTACCGAGCAAAAGGAGTATGTTGATGATACCGCACTTGATGTGGCAGGCATGGTCAGCGATCTGCGCACCGTAAAGGGCAAGACGAGCACCTCGTGCCCCAATATTTATGAGTGGAAAACCGCTATGGCGGATGCTGATGCGGTGTTTGCCATTACCATTACAAGCAATCTTTCGGGGGCGTATGCCGCCGCCTTACAGGCAAAGGCAGAGCTTTTGGAGGAGTGTCCCGATAAAAGGATATGTATTCTCGATAGCCTTTCCACCGGTCCCGAGATGCAGCTGGTGATTGAAAAGCTGGCAGCGCTGATCACCTCGGGTAAAAGCTTTGAGGCGATCGAATGTGAGATCCGCGAATATATGACGCATACACATCTCATTTTTTGCCTGCAATCGCTGACAAATTTGGCGCGCAACGGTCGCGTAAATCCCGTAGTGGCAAAGATCGCGGGTGTGCTGGGTATCCGTATTGTGGGCGTTGCCTCGGCGGTTGGTACGCTTGAGCTGCTCCATAAGCCGCGCGGCGCGGAAAAGGCACTCCGTACCATCATTGATGTGATGAAGGAGAACAATTATAAGGGTGGGCACGTGCGCATTGCGCACTGCAATAACGAGGTTGGGGCAACAACGCTTGCTGCCAAGCTGAGAACCGCTTTTCCCGATGTGGAGATCAAGATCGTGCCTACCACCGCGCTTTGCAGCTTTTATGCCGAGGAGGGCGGATTGATGATCGGATACGAGGATGTTTGATAAATGAATAAAAAAGGTGCCATTGGCACCTTTTTTATTGTTAAAGATCAAATGCTGCCGTTTCGGTAAGTGTTTGCATGCCGCAGAGCAAAAGCGCGTGATCCGCGGTGGATAGCAGGGTGTTGATATCGGCGGTGGTATAGCGCGGGTCAACGGCAAGGATGCGGTAATGACGTGCGAGAAAGGGAATCAGCGCATTGGCATAGCTATCCTTGAGCAGGAGCAGCGTGGGACGGGTGTCATCTTTGCCGAGATCGATCTCGGTCATGCCGGCATTGCCGCCGAGAAAAACGCCGTAGCCATCTCGCGTTTCAAGCTTTGCAAGGTCGTAAAAGCCCGCAAATGCGGTGGGAGCACCATCCTTGGTGAGTTGGAAGGCAGTGTCGCCCGCGTAGCGCCACAGATCGATTTTATCGGGCTTGATGCCAAGGATGCCTGCTGCCGCATCCGTTGTGCCCAAAAAGCTTTCCGTCACGGTTTCGACGGTGAAATCGGTGCGCGGGTATGGCGTGTAGCCTAAGGTAGAGGCAAGCGCTGTGTAGGCGGTATATGCACCCTCTGCCGTCCAGTGATGGTCAGTGCGAAACCACGCCGTGTCGGCGGTAATGCTCTCGAAAATGATGGCGCTCGGCAGTTCCTCGGCAAGCGTGCGGTAGGGTGCGGCGGTTGCATTACTTTGATAGAGCGGGGGTAAAATATCGGTGCGTGCATCCATGCGCCGCGGTACCACAGCAACCGTAAGGGGCACGCCGCTTGCCGTAGCTTGTGCCGAAATTTTTGATACCGTATTGAGATTTTTGCGATAAATACGCTCGTTTACGGTAAGGCGTTTTGTAAGACTACCGTCGGTGCAGAGCATCACACCGCCAACCTCGCATTTGCCAATGGCAAGCTCGGCAGCGGCACGCACGCCGCGCATGACGTGGCGTCCTGTCATGCGCTCAGCCGCATAGGTATCCCAAGCGGTGGTATATGTGCCATCCGCCAGCGCCTGCCAGGTAAAGCTTGGCTTTTCGGCAAGCATGCGGTTTTCACGCGTTGAGTAGCGCGGTGTCGGAAGCATCAGCAGCGAAATACCACCAAGCAGCAAAAAAGCCGTTATCAGTATCAACCAAACTCCATCGAAAATTCCTTGCTTTTTCATACCGTTTCCCACCTTTCTTTTATATTTTTTGCGATTTTGCGGCGCATATTTCCATGAAAATTAAACCTTTTATTTTTTAAAGGTTTTCGGGAAGGATGATTGAATTATTTTTCGCGGATGCGAAAAATAAAAAAGAAGGGAACCCCTTTTGAAAAAGGGGTTCCCTTCTTTTTTGTCATAAATCAATCAGTCAAGTGCGTCCTTGATGGAGAATTCCATGCGGCCCTTCTTTTGGTCAAAGCCCATGTACTTCACCTTTACGGTGTCGCCCATCTTCAGCACGTCCTCAACCTTTT
>CAZOWH010000044.1:0-11612 GCA_964583425.1 uncultured Lachnospiraceae bacterium | reverse complement strand
AATGATATCGATCTCGGCTGCCTTGGCGTGGTTGATCGCCTCAACGGTCTGCGGCATGATACCGTCATCCGCCGCCACCACAAGGATGGCGATGTCGGTTGCCTTGGCACCGCGGGCACGCATGGCAGTAAACGCCTCGTGACCGGGGGTATCAAGGAAGGTGAGATCTCTGCCGTCAACCTTCACGCGATAAGCACCGATATGCTGGGTAATACCGCCTGCCTCGCCTGCGGTCACATTGGTGTGACGGATAGCATCAAGCAGCGAGGTCTTACCGTGGTCAACGTGACCCATAACGCACACAACGGGTGCGCGGTCGATAAGATTCTCTGCCTTATCCTCGGTATCGTCAAAGAGCTTTTCTTCAATGCTGACAACAACCTCCTTGGTTGCTTCAACACCGAGCTCGGAGGCAATGAGGAATGCGGTATCAAAATCAATGGCTTGATTGAGGGTCACCATCATGCCCATCATCATCAGCTTTTTCACGACCTCGGCGGGCGCGATCTTCATGCGGGATGCAAATTCACTGACGGTGATCTCATCGGGAATGGTGACGTGAAGTGCCTGCTTGGTTGCGGGCGTGGATGCCTTTTTCGCCCCCTTCTTACCCGAGGTAAAGGCATGCGTGCCGACCTGCTGCTTTTTGAAGCGCTGGTTGCCGCCGCGCACATCACGCACGGCATCGGGCACGAAATTATCAAGACGTTCATCATATTTGGAAAGATCTACACTCGAGCCACGCATATCCACCACGCGTGTGCTGCGCACCTTTGCAGAAGCATCGGTACCCTTGGGGGTCTGACCGCGGGTAATGACCTGCGGGCGGAACTGCTCGCGTGCAATGCGTCCGCCGCCCTCGTCCTTATCGCGGAAACCGCCGTTGTTGCCTCTTTGCTGCTGAGGTTTTTGCTGCGGGCGGTTATCTTGACGGGGCTGCGCAAATGCGGGCTTTACATTGCCCTGTGCAAATGCACCGCCGCGGGGTGCGAATTCCGAGCGCGCAGGGCGATCACCCATGGGGCGTGCAGCCGTTTGCTGCGCGGGACGTGCACCTGCGGGTGCGGCATCACGGCGCTGCGCCACGGGTGCGGCAGGGCGCTGGGGCGTGATGGTGGCACGCAGATTTTGCGGGATATTGTAGGTGCGAGGGGTGGGGCGTGCCGCAGGCTCTGCCTTGGGCGCCTCAGCCTTTTCGGTCTTTTCCACCTTTTCGACCTTTTCGGTCTTCTCTATCTTTTCTTCTTGCTTTGCGGGCTGTTCCACTACGGGCTCTTTGGAGGTGGTGGGGGCTTTTGCAGGCTCCTTCTTCGGTGCGGACTTCACCTCGGGGGCTGCTTTCTCGGGCTGTTCTGCTGCTTTTTCCGCCTTGGGTGCGGCTTTTTTATCCGCTGCGGGTGCGGCGGACTCCTCTTTTACCGCTGTCTCTGCGGAAGCTTTTTTACGTGCGGGCTTTTCCTCCGCAGCGGTTGGGATATAGGTATCCCCAAACAGATAGCCGTCAATGTCGGATATCTGCTTTTCGCGCGTCAAAGCCTCAAAAATAATATCAAATTCCTTCGCATCCAGCGATTTTTGCGTGGTTTTACACTCGAGACCACGCGCGGTCATCAATTCCGTAATCTGTTTACTCTTGATACCGAGATCCTTTGCTAATTGTGCAACCTTAAAAGCCATGTTTCCTCCTCGTCTTCCGCAGTCCGTGCGGAACACCTTCCAAAGTTTGGTTAAATTTGTACCCGCCCGCGGGGGCGATGCATCAACAGTTGAATGAAATGCCGTAAAGCGCGGCGATCGCCGCCGCAAGATTTTTGTCACTGACGCCGACGGCGCCCACCGTACCACCGCGCTTACCCACGGCTGTGGCAAGTGCGGCACCGTCAAGCGAGAGCCTGACAGCAGGGGTGTTATAATAAGCGGTACGGTCCGTGATCCGCTTGTGTGTGTTGGCAGAGGTATCTGCCGCCTCCAACACGATAAGTGGCGATTTTTCGCCCCCGTTGGTGGCTTTTTTGAGCGCCTCGCATATCAGCGGCACGCCGATCACCGCGCGTCCTGCGCGCACGGCAAAGCCGAGATAGGAAAGCGCCTTTGCTTCAATTTCCTTCATGCTTGTTCATGAGCTGCCAGCTCCGCGCGCATGGCGGCAAACACATCCTGCGGGATCTCGCACGCAAGGTTACGCGCAAGGCGACCGTTACGCTCTGCCTTTGCAAGGCAGGCACTGCTCTTACAAATATACGCGCCACGCCCGGATTTTTTGCCGGTAAAGTCAAGCGACACCGCACCCGCGGGATCGCGCACCACACGCAGCAGCTCCTTTTTGGGGAAATGCCCGTTGCAGCCAAGGCATTGGCGCTCCGGCATTTTTCTTACTTTTTGCTCCATTTCTTACACCGTAAGGGGGGGTTATTCCGCCTTAATATCGATCTTGTAGCCTGTAAGCCTTGCCGCAAGACGGGCGTTGAGGCCCTCCCTGCCGATGGCAAGAGAGAGCTGATCGGGCTCAACGAGCACACGGCAGGTGCGCTCACCCGTAAGCTCGACCGAAAGCACACGCGCGGGGGCGAGTGCTGCGGCAATAAACTCCTCGGGGGCTTCGCTGTAGGGGATGATATCGATCTTTTCACCGCGCAGCTCATCCACGATGCCGCCGATACGCATGCCGCGGTTACCGATGCAGGCACCGATGGGATCTACATTTTCATCGCGGGAGTATACTGCAACCTTGCTGCGTACGCCCGCCTCGCGAGAAACGCTCTTGATCATGACCACACCGTCTGTGATCTCGGGGATCTCCAGCTCGAAAAGGCGGCGCACAAGACCCGAATGGGAGCGGGAAAGGGTAACCAGAGGCCCATGTGCCTCCTTGTTTACCTCCATGACGAACACCTTCACACGGTCATCCACCAGGAAGGTCTCACCGGGGATCTGCTCGCTCTTCAGAAGCACAGCACGGCCTGTACCGGTATCCAGCACCACATTGCCGTTCACGGGATCGACCTTGCTGACGGTTGCGGTGATGATCTCCTCGCGCTGGCTCTCATATGCCTCCTGCATTACGCGGCGCTCACCCTCACGAATGCTTTGGATGATGACCGATTTTGCGGCGGCTGCCGAGAGGCGGCGGAAGTTTTCGGGCTTGACCTTGATCTCAATGAGCTTGCCGAGCGTGTGACGCTTATTGAGCGCCTTTGCATCCTCGAGGGAGATCTCGTTTTCGGGGTCAGTCACGGTCTCCACAATGGTCTTTTGCTGGAACACACGCACATCGTCCTTTTCAAGATCAAAAACGATCCTCACATTGGCGTTGGCACCGTATTCCTTATGATATGCGGATACCAGCGCCGTCTCGATCTTTTCCATCATGTATGCCTTGGGGATTCCCTTCTCCTTTTCAAGAAGGTCAAGTGCGTTCAGAAACGACTCCTTGCTGCTTTTCGTGCTCATGATCTTATCCTTTCGTTCTATGAATATCTTTTGCTTTTTGCGATTTTGCTCTTAAAATTCGAATACGGTTGAGAGCTTTGCAACGGCGGCACGTGCAAATGTCTCCACCTCGCCGTTGATCTCCACCAAAATATTGCCCGCCTCATCTCTGCCGGCAAGAATGCCGCGCAGGGTCTTTTTACCGTTTACGGGTGCGAAAAAGCGCAGCTCCACCAATTCGCCGATCGACCAATCGATGTGCGCATCGGTGCGCAGATCGCGCTCAATGCCGGGGGAGCTGACCTCAAGATCGTAGGAGGCATCAATGGGATCCGCCTCATCAAGCACGGGATCGATGGCGCGATGCATGCGCTCACAATCCTCAATGGTGATGCCCTCGTCACTGTCGATGGTCACACGCAGCACGCGGCGCGCGCCCTCCTTTAAAAACTCCACGTCCCAAAGGGCAAGTCCCAATTCTTCTGCCACGGGCGCGATCAGCTCACGCACCGTTTCGGCAATGTTTTTCGCTGTTGCCATAAGAGCACCTCCCTGTATGATTTTGGTCGGCAAAGAAGAGGAGCAGGTCTTACCAACCTGCTCCATCCCACTATCAACTGTCAGTAGTATATCATACTTTTTCCCATTTTGCAATAGAATACTCAAAATTTTTTCTTTTTTTGTCAAATTGCCAAACCACGCGGAAATATTTTCCATTCTATCTCTTTTTTTCACAAATCCTTCAATCAACCTGTTTACAATCATCAAAATGTATGTTATAATATTAAATTAGAATATTAGTTTTTACAGGAGGACACGCCATGACAGGTGCCGCACTGAATAAGACCGATCTTGCCGCTTGGCGGAGCCTGATCACACGCCCGGACGCGACAAAATTACTTGCCGCCTCGGCACTTTACCTCGCATCCGCGCTGATCATTCCCTTTGTGACGAACGAGTCTCTCTCGCTGATCTTTGTGGCGGTCTGTGCCCTTTTCTTCTACATGCAGACCCGCTCGCTCATATCTCTGCTTGCCCCCGCCATTCCCGCGATGCTGCTCTTTTCCGTGTCGGGCTCGATGATGCTGCCCGCCGCCTTTTTTGCCATTGTGTTTGGCGGTGCGTGCGGTGCCATGCTTCTGCTCGCCATAAAAGATCCGCGGCGCGACCTTGTGCTCGTTTTGTTACCGATCGCCGCATATCTTGCGGCATACTTCCTGCGCGGTGACCCCGTCAACGCACTGCTCACGCTTCTGCCTCTGCCCGTGGCGCTGGTTGCCATGCTTGCCGTACGCCGCTGCGCACCCTTTACCGGTGCAGTCGCCGCGATCACGGCAACGATCGCAGCAGGTCTCCTTTTGGCAGGCGGCGTTACGCTGGCACTGATGGACCTGCTTGATATCACCCTTTTGCCTGCATTTATCGAGGCGCTCGGTGATGCCATGGTGGAAATGCTGGAGGAAGCCGAGACGTTATATGCCCAAACGGGCTTGACGATTGATATTTCGGAGACCGCCATCCGCAACATTCTCGCGGAGCTGACCAATCTTTCCCCCGCCATTTTCACGGTGATCGCAATGGTAACCGCCTACTTCACCTGGCGCACGCTCGCCGTGCTGCTGGTATCCTTCGGCGCGCTGCCGCGCCTGCCCCGCCTGCTTGTTGCCCCCACCATGAGCGTAACCGCAGCGATCCTTTTTTTGATCTCTTATTTTGTGATGATGATCGCAAATGCAAAAACCGCAACCCCTGCGGGTGCGGTAGCACAAAACCTTGCCCTCATTCTCGAGCCGGGCCTTGCCTTGGTTGGCATGGGACAGCTCCTGCAGCGAGATGCACCCAGATCCTGTCTGTCTATCCTGATATTGATCGGCATTGTCTATCTTGTTTGGGTCAGCCCCGCCGCGGCACTCGCGGTTGCGGCTTTCTTCGGTGCAATACACGTGCTGATCACAGCATACCACTACGCAAAAAGCAGTAAAGGAGAGCAATGATGCAAAAACAATCCGAGACCCGTCGCCGTACGGGCATAGCCATTCCGATGATCGTTCTTCTCACACTTGGGCTTTTGTTTTTCGGTGTATATATCGCGGCATCTCAATTTGCCACCGTGGCACTGACCGGGCGCGCGGCACTGATCTTTCTTGGCGCTTATGCCGTGTTTGGACTGCTTGCATGCCTGTTTTTCCTGTTAAAGGAGCGCAAGCAGCGCGGCGAGGAAATCATGTTTGAGACCCTCAACACAAAAATGCACAACATGTTCAAATACGCCGTGGGGCTTCCCTACGCCGTTGTGGACGAGCAAGGGCGCGTACGCGCGCTTAACAGCGCGCTGCAAAAGATCCTCGGCGAGGAGGATCCCTTTTACCGCGGTGTCGTTTCGGATTTCTGCGGAGGCGTGACGCTGCAGGAGATCATTCGCGCGGGCATCAACGGCGAGGATGCACGCACCGAGCTTGGCAAATTCACCATGGAGACCATCGCCGCCAGATCCGATGACAGCAAGGCACCCACTGAGACCCTGCCCGATTGCATGCTTGATGGCACGGTGGTGCATTTGCCCGACGGCGGACGCTACGTGGCGCGCGCCTATGTTATGACTCTGCATGACCGTATCGGCTATGTGCTGACCTTCACCGACGCCTCCGAGCTCCTAAACCTGAAGGAAAAAATGGAGCGCGATATGCCCGCGGTTGCCTATATCGATGTGGATAACCTTGAGGAGCTGACACAGTATACCCACGCCAATTACCGTGATGCCTCACGTAAGGTCGACGATGTGCTGATCCAATGGGCGGCAAATATGAACGGCTTTTTGCGCGAATATGAGCGCGACCGTTACATCATGTTTTTCTCGCAGGAAAAGCTGCGCCTGTGCGAGGAGGATAAATTCAGTGCCCTTCTTGACCGCATCCGCGACATCCGTCTTGGCGAATACGGCATTCCCGTAACCGTTTCGATCGGTATCTCGCTGGACGACTGCACCATGGCGGAGCGCGCCAAGGAGGCAAACTCCGCACTCGATATGGCGCTGCAGCGCGGCGGTGACCAGGTTGCCGTGCGCCGCCGTGACGGTATCCGCTATTATGGCGGTCAGACAAGACCCTTCCAGCGCCGCTCCCGCGTGCAATCTCGCGTGGTGGCAAACTACCTGCTGACCAAGATTTCAGAGGCGGATAACCTCCTCATCATGGGCCACCGCAACCCCGACTTTGACTCGATCGGCTCCTGCGTGGGTGTAGCGCAGCTGGGACTTCTTGCGGGGATCCCCACCAAGATCATCATGGATCTTAACAACGCCAATTTCCGCATTGCAACCGAGCGCCTGACCGCCTCAAAGACCTACAGCGACATGTTTATTTCGGGGCACAAGGGTCTTGACCTCATTCGCTCGGGCACTCTGCTTATCATCACCGACGCCAACAATTTCCGCATCATCGAATCCCCCGAGGTTGCCGACAGCGTGCGGCAGGTCTCGGGCAAGATCGCCATTATCGACCACCACCGTCAGGCAGGTGAATACGATTTTGAGCCCGTTGTCAACTATATCGATCCCGGTGCCTCCTCGGCAGCTGAGCTGGTTGCCGAGATGCTTGAGCAAAGCGAGACCGGCAATGAAAGCGATAACAACAAGCTTGTTTCGGACGAGGTGGCAAGCGTGATGCTTTCGGGCATCATGCTGGATACCGGCGGCTTCACACGCAACACGGGTAGCCGTACGCTGGATGCCGCACGTTACCTTTACGGCAAGGGCGCAAACGCCGAGTATGTGCACAGCTTCTTCAATCAAGACTATGCCGACTACGTTTGCGAGCGCAGCTTCTCGGGCTGCTCGCTCATGCACAACAATACCATTGGTCTGACGTGGAGCCACGGCACCGGCAGAGGTGCCGATGACCGTGTTGCCGCCGCAAAGGAGGCAGACCGACTGCTGAACGTCAAGGGAGTTTGCGCCTCCTTTGCATTGGTTGTGGTAGATAACGTGGTACACATTTCGGGTCGCTCCGACGGCTCGGTCAACGTACAGCTGATCCTTGAAAAGCTGGGCGGCGGCGGTCGTTTCGACTCGGCGGGCACAGTACTTTCCGATGTCTCGCTTGAGGCTGCGGTAGAGGATCTGCGCGGTGCCATTCGCGCCTACCTCGATGAGGCAGAGGCACACAATTAACCAAAACGAACAAAAACAAATCGGTGCTGCGGCACAGCCGACCGCACCATACACGATAAAGAAAGGAACATTTTTATGAAAGTCATTCTCACAACCGATGTCAAGGGACAGGGCAAAAAGGATCAGCTGATCGAGGTATCCGACGGATACGCACGCAATTTTCTGCTTCCCCGCAAGCTGGCGATCCCCGCAGACAATCAATCCATGACCGAGCTGAAAAACAAGGAGGCTGCAAAGCAGCACAAGATCGACACCGAGCGTGCAGCGGCAAGGGATATTGCCAAAAAGCTGGAGAGCGTTGTGGTAAAGATCAAGGTGGGCGCCGGCGCCGACGGGCATCTTTACGGGTCTGTAACCTCCAAGGAAATTGCCGAAAAGCTGGAAAAGGAGCACGGCATTACCGTTGACAAGCGTAAGATCTCTCTCCCCACCCCCATCAAGGCATACGGCACCTACGAGCTTGACGTACGCCTTTACACAGATGTTTCGGGCAAGATCCACGTGGTCGTGACCGATGCCTGAATCTGCCATGAATAACGAAGCAGTAAGAGGGGAGGATATGCTCGCACGCAAGATGCCCTGCTCGCTTTCGGCAGAGCGCGCCTTGCTCGGCTCTATCCTCATTGACCCCAACTCGATCACCGAGATCGCGGCAAGCATCAGTGCAGATGATTTTTATGTGCAGGAGCACAAGCAGATCTATCTTGCGATGCGAGAGCTCTTTGATGCCAGCCAAGAGATCGACCCCGTAACCCTCATTGACTCACTGGTGCACAAGGGTGTTTATGAGAAATCGGGCGGCGAGACCTATATCCGCTCGCTCCTTGATGTTACGCCCAGTGCCATGAACATTGCCGATTACGCGCGCATTGTAAAGGAAGAAAGCACCCGCCGCCGCATCATTGAGGTATGCAACGAGATTTCCGAGCTCACGTACGGTGAGCAGGAGGGCGTGGCACAGGTGCTGGATCTGGCACAAAGCCGCTTTACCGAGATCGCGCAGGGGCGCGATTCCCGCACCTTCCGTCACATCCGCGATGTTTTGCGCGATGTGCTGGAAAATCTGCACAAGCTACAAAGTGATAAGGATGCCGCAAACGGCACACCCACGGGCTTTTCGGGCGTGGATAAGCTGCTGGTCGGCATGGGGGATTCCGATCTGATTCTGGTTGGCGCACGCCCCGGTATGGGTAAGACTGCATTTGCGCTGAACGTAGCCACCAACGTAGCACTTTCCTCGGGCAAAAAGGTTTGCCTGTTTTCGCTTGAGATGTCTGCTGAGCAGCTCGCCTCGCGTATGATCGCGAGTGAGGCACTGGTGGACAGCTACAGCCTGCGCTCGGGGCAGCTGCAGCCCGAGGACTGGAAAAAGATTGCCGATGCCTCGATGCGCCTTTCCGGCACCGATATCCTAATCGACGATACCTCGGGCATTACCGTAACCGCCATGAAGGCGAAGCTGCGCCGTGTGGAAAACCTCGGCCTTGTGGTAATTGACTACCTGGGTCTGATGGAAAGCGAGCAGCACTATGATAACCGCGCGCTGGAGGTCAGCGTGATCTCACGTGGTCTCAAGCTGATGGCAAAGGAGCTCCGCGTGCCGATCCTTTGCTGCGCCCAGCTCTCCCGTGGTCCCGAGGGCAGAACCGACAAGCGCCCCCAGCTTTCCGACCTGCGTGACTCGGGTGCCATCGAGCAGGATGCGGACGTGGTTATGTTCCTTTACCGTGACGAATACTACAATACCTCCCGTGACCCCGACCAAAAGGAGGGCAACATTGCGGAGGTCATCATTCAAAAGAACCGTCACGGCTCAACAGGCAACGTGAAGATGGGCTGGCTTGGTACTTACACCAAGTTCCGCACCATTGACACCGAGCGTGAAGATCCATAATGAAAAAAGTACATATCCTACAGGGGCTTCGCGACCCGCACGAGCTGGCATGTTTGCCGCAGGATACCCCCATTGCGGTGGCGCTTTCGGGCGGTGCCGATTCGGTGGCACTGCTCTCACTCCTTCGTGACAGGAAAAATCTTGTTGCCGTACACGTGCATCACGGGATCCGCGGTGCGGAAGCAGACCGCGATGCGGCGTTTTGCCGTGCGCTTGCCACGTCACTTGCAGTTCCCTTTTACCTTTTGCAAATAGATGCCCCCGCCGTGGCAAGGGAGACGGGCGAAAGCCTTGAAACCGCGGCGCGCGAGGCGCGCTATGCGGCGATCACGGCGCTGATGCGGGAGAAAAACATCCCCCTGCTTGCAACAGCCCACCACGCCGACGATCAATTGGAGACCATGCTCCAGCATCTGCTGCGCGGCAGCGGCACACGCGGTCTTTGCGGCATTCCCGCCTGTCGCTCACTTGGCGAAGGGCTTTTGGTCGTGCGTCCTCTTCTCGCTGTACCGAAGGCGGCATTGCTTGATTATTTACAGACCGAGGGGCTCTCCTACGTCACCGACAGCACAAACGGCGAGCTCTGCTGTCAGCGTAATTTTCTGCGCTTGCGCGTGCTGCCGCTGCTTGCCGAATTACAGCCAAACGCCCCCCGCATGGCGGCACGGTGTGCCGAGGCACTGGCGGGTGATGAGCAATATCTTGACGGTCTTGCAGCTGAATTCCTTGCACGTGAGGGCAACGAGCCACATATCGCGGCATTGCGCGAGCTTCCGCAGCCGATCCTTGTACGTGTGATGCAAAGGCTCCTGCCCGAGCCGCCGTCAGCGGTGCACCTTACAGCGATTCGTGCGCTTTTTGACAGCAAAAAGCCGCATGCCTCACTCTCGTTGCCGCCGAAAACGGTTTTACGCACCGAAAACGGCAGGCTAACGGTTATCAAAGCAGCCAAGACCGATAAGGGCAGTTATCAAATTTTGCTGTGTCACGGCGAAAATGAGATAAAATCTGCCGATGCGCTTGTAATTTTAGGCGGTGTGGGTGAAACTATAGGAAACGACCTTGCAGAGCGCTACCGATATCACACCACGCTTACACTTTGCAGTGCCGCCGTCAAGGGCGAGCTCTTGGTGCGCAGGCGTGAGATCGGCGACGTGATATACGCGGGCGGCATGCACAAGGCAGTGCGGCGACTTGCCGCGCTCCGCCATCTCCCACCTGACGTCCGCGCACGCATGCCCTTGCTGGCAGACGATTGCGGCATACTTGCCATCCCCTTTGGTCCCACACGCGACAGGGCAAGAAAAAACGCAGACCTCAAGGTAGCAATATATTTCAACTAAAAAATCCCGCCGTTGGGCGGGCTCCCCTTTGATATCATCGTGATCCCAGGCGCTCATGCCAAAAGTGATCCGCAGTATATAACATATCAATAATCCCATACGGAGGAACAAATGAAAAATCACATCAAATCAATACTCCTTTACCTGTTGCTGATCGCAGTGGTCATCGGCGTGGTGGCAACCATCTTCCAGAGCACGAAGGAGGAAAAGCTTGTGCTCGGTGATGTTGTTGCCTACTTTGAAAGCGACAGAGTGGCATCCTTTGTGATCGACGAAAATTACTACATCACCATGAAGGTCATCAAGCAAAACGGCGATGGCAGCCTGCAAACGAATGCCGATGGTAGCTTTGCGACCGATGAGGTCTCTTACCAGCTGCGCTCGCTTGACCTCTTTAACGAATATTGCAGTGACTATGTCAAGACCAACAATAACCTGACAGCATACGATATTGAGCCCCAGACCACCTACCCCTGGTGGGTCAGCCTGCTGCCCTACCTGCTTATTTTAGTGGTATTCGGTCTTTTGTGGTTCTTCATGATGCGCTCGGCGGGCGGCCCCGGCTCGAAGCTCAATAGCTTCGGCAAGGCACGTGCCAAAACCGCTGCCGACAGCAAGGAGCATATCACATTTGAGGATGTGGCAGGCTCCAATGAGGAAAAGCAGGAGCTTGAGGAGATCGTGGAATTTCTCAAGGATCCCACCAAGTTCACCAAGCTCGGTGCAAAGATCCCCCACGGCGTACTGCTTGTGGGCCCTCCCGGTACGGGTAAGACCC
>CAZOWH010000043.1:0-11699 GCA_964583425.1 uncultured Lachnospiraceae bacterium | reverse complement strand
TTGCGGGGCGGTTGGTGGTGTTTCGGCGCATGGGTAAAAGCCCCAGCTTAATGTGGAAATTTTTCATAATAGTCTCCTTTTTGGTTATTCGATAATGACGGTAGAAACGCTGTCCGCTTCAAGCTCAACGTACCAGAGCCTGCCGTTCAGCGCGATTTGAGACTGTACGGGTGCGGCGTTTTGATTGATCAGAACGGCAATTTTTTTGCCGTCGTGATTGTCAATGACAAGACCCTCTATCGGATGCGTAAAATCGGGATACTTACTGATGCATTGACCGAAGGTCTCGGGCACCGAAATGGGGTAAATATCGGATGTGGGTGTCACGTAGGGGGAAATGTGTGAAAGCACCTTATATTGACCGCTGTAGCTGAGCTCGCCCGTTCGGCTGTCTCTCGTGACAAGTCCGCCACAGATGCCGATGAATTTGCCGATATTGGGACCGCCCAGCTCGTCCAGCAACAGATTCCAGCCCGTGAAGGAGCGATATCCCATTCGAAGCGCGCGGGAGATCATCAGTCCCCATTTGCAGCAATCTGTGTCATAGTGGTCGGTAAGGCGTGGTCCTCCCTCGGTAAAGTGAAGCTCCAGCGAGGGGTGTGCCGTGCGTAGCTCTGCCGTTTCCTCCACGGCGCCGCCGTAATAGTGGAAGGCAATGCCGTCAACGGCATCCTTTAAGCCCTCGTAATGCGAAAGGGACCACAGCACACGGCGCGTGTATTCAAAGCAATGGTCATGCATCCAAATTTTTATGTCCAGGCTGTTTTCGGTAAAGGCTTGGCGCAAGCACTTGATAAAGGCAGCTTCGGTTTCCGGATGCCATGCGCAGGAAGGGTTTTTGTACTGCTGCTGTGTTTCGGGCTCGTTTTGCGGTGTGATGGCAGAGATCTTGATACCGTGTGCGGCATACGCCTTGATAAATTTGACGATATACGCCGCGTAGCAGGGCACGAATTCGTTTCGCATATAGCCGCCGCACATGCTACCACCCGTTTTCATCCAATAGGGTGGGCTCCAGGGGGAGGCGAAGAGATAGAGATCCGGGTTGATCTCAAGGATCTCCTTTAGCATGGGAATAATGTATTTTTCGTCACGCTCGATTGAAAAGTGTTTGAGCGAGACGTCGTTTTCCGTGTCGTCGTAGGAATAAAGCTCGGGGGAGTAATCGCAGGAGCCGATCGAGATCCTGCCCACGGAGAGTCCCAGCCCCTCCTTGGTGTAAACATGCTTCAAAAGTGCGCGTCTTTCCTCGGACGGCATTAAGCTCAGCTCATAACAGGCGGCACCCGTAAGGGCGACACCAAAGCCCAAAAAGCCGTTTGTGTGCTCCCCCGAAGCCCGCAATTCGACAGCGCGCGGAATGTGAAGTGAGGGAAATAGCTCTCTTTGCGACAAAAAATGATTCCGATCACTGAAAATAAGTGTGCCTTTCATGCAATTTGCTCCTTATAAATTTTTTTATAAATGCTGCGAGCTGCTTTTCTTAAGTATAGCATTGTACGGCAACAGTATAAATGATATTTTTTGTAAAAACATGGACTTTTCTCTTGGAGTGTGCTATACTAAAGCAAAAAGAATTAAAAAATTAGGAAAGGAGAGAAAGGAAATGGTTCGGTATTTGTCCTTTTCTGCAATCGAGCAGGAGCATTTTCTGCCCCGGGTGCTTTCCTGCAAGCCCCAGTTTTGGAAAGAAGGGAGCGCGTGGGTGGGCTTTCAGCATACGGCACGTCCGAGCAATGCACTTACGCTTATTTGCTCTGAGGTAGACGTGCACTATTGCTTTTCTGACGGATATGAGCTGGTGGCAACGAACGGCGACGTGGTACTGATTCCGCGTGGCAGCCTTTACACCGTCTCCTTTCATCATTGCGGCAGTGGCGTAAATATGTATACCATTGATTATCTGCTTTATGACAAGGATGGCAACGAGCTGCTTTTGTCACGAAGGGCAGAGGTCTTTCGCAATGCGGTGACGGCTGCCTGCCGCAGCGCCGCTTTCGAGCTTGCCGACGTTTTTCTTGCCTTTGGCGAGAATAAGCTGCAAAAGCAGGCAAAATTTACGTCGCTTCTTGCAGCGGTGGTGGATGCACTCCAAAACAACGCTCCCGGCTATTACCCGATCAGAAGCGGGGTAAAGCTTTTGCTCCGGGAATGGGATAAAAACGAGCCCGTTTCGCGGTATGCAAGCGCCGCAGGCATGAGCGAGAGTGGATTTTACGCCGCCTTTAAGCGTTGGGCGGGTGTTTCGCCGGTTGTATACAAAAACAGTATCCGCATGCGGGCGGCAGCCTCTATGCTGCAAAACACCTCGCTTGCCATTGCCGAGATCGCACGGCGGGTCGGCTTTGAGGATCCGTATTATTTCAGCCGTAAGTTTCACTGCCATTTCGGTGTGTGTCCGCGCGCCTTTCGGCGCGCGGACACAGTCGATCCCGAAAAGCCTTAAGCATGAATAGAAAAGCAGCGAATGCTTTTTGTCTTTTCGACATAAGCATTCGCTGCTCTGTTTTTTCATATCGTTTGCGGCTTTTAATGCCGATGATGTGACTTCATGGCGAGGATCTCCTCCTCGGTTTTACGTGTTTTGATGTAATGCCGCAGTGCAAAGAATGCACACAAAAACTGTGCCGCGGCGGTCATTCCCCAGGAGATGGGGTAAGAAAGGTAAAGGACGTTTAGCGTCGGAGAAGCCCGGAAGGCGGTGTATATCCATATCACGCGGAACGCGCACGCACCGAGTAGCGAGATCACGGTGGAGGAAAGTGATCTGCCAAGCCCGCGCACGATACCGCAGCCTGTATCCATGAAGGAAATCAAAAAATAGGGCAGCATCAGATATAGCATGCGGGTATGCGCAGCTTCAAAGGCAATTTGCTCAAGGCTTCCGGCAGCACCGGGTGCTACATCGTAAAGAAGCAAAAGAGGCTCGCGCAGCAGGAAAATCGTGCCGCTGAAGAGAGCTGCGATCACAAAGGCGATCGAATACGAGCATGCCATTACGCGCCACACGCGCTCGTATTTTGCCGCGCCCATGTTTTGGCTGGTAAAGGTGATGGCACCCTGATAGACCGAGTTTTGTGCGGTATAGGCAAAGCCCTCAAGATTAGCGGCGGCGGCGTTGCCCTTTACCACAGGCTGGTAGGCGCTGTCGGGGGAGCAGATCGCGTTGTTTACCTGCAGGATAGAGGATTGAATGAGCATGTTGGAAAGTGCAAACAGCGAGCCCTGCACACCTGCGGGCAGACCGATATATACGATCTTGCGGAAGGCATAGCGGTCAAGGCAGAGTCTTTTGAAGCTGAAGCGGCACGCGCCGTCATCTTTTGCAAGCTTGACGAGAAGCAGCACCGCCGAGGCAACGTTGGAAATCACGGTTGCCAGTGCCACGCCCTCCACCGAAAGCCCGACCACCAGCACGAAAAAGAGGTTTAATAGCACATTGATCAGTCCCGCAGCCGCCAAAATATAAAGCGGTGTTTTGGTATCACCCTTGGCGCGAAAAATGGCAATGAGGTAGTTGGTCAGTGCCAGAAAGGGAGCGCCCGCAAAATAGATCTTGGTGTAAAGCGTGGCAAGGTCAAGCAGCTTACCCTCCGCGCCCATCATGGCAAGCACGGGACGGGAAATGATAAGACCGACAGCCGCCGCCAGCAGACCAAATAAAACACTGATGGTCAGCGCGGTATGTACCGTGCGCGAGGTGCGCTCATCCTCATGCGCGCCGAGGTGGCGAGCCACCACCACGTTTGCACCCGTGGCAAAGCCGATAAACACGTTTACCACAAGATTGATGAATGCACCCGTGGTGCCGATGGCACCCACCGCATCGGGCTCGGTCGAGAGCCCCACCACCATCATATCGGCGGCGTTATAAAAGGTTTGTAACAGGTTGGTTGCCATCAAGGGCAAGATGAAAAGAAGGATCTTTCCAAAAAGCGGACCCTCGGTCATGTTGATGGTCCTTTTCTTTGTCGCTACCACGTCTTCACCCTCGGCGAGGAGCTCCCGCGCCGCCTTTCACCCCCCATTATAGAAAGAAAAAATCGGTGTGTCAATCCCTTTTTGAAATAAAATTAAAAGAAAAAGCAAAACACACGTCGCGCGGAGCGGTCGGCGACAAAAAACGGCAAAGCGTGGCTTTGCCGTTTTTTGTTGCTTGCACTGTTTTAAGGCTTTGCGGCGATCGCCTTTGCCGTTTCGTCACGGCGCTTGATGCGATGCCGCAGCGCAAAGAAGGTTCACAAAAAATGTGCTACAGCGGTAAGACCCCAGGAAAGAGGGTAGGAAAGATAAAGCGTTTCAAGCGTGGGATTTGCCGCAAAAACGGTATAGATCCAGACAACGCGAAAGGCGCAAACGCCAAGCAGTGAGATCACCGTGGAGGAAATAGATTTGCCAAGTCCGCACACAAACCCGCAGCCCGTATCCATAAAGGCAACCAAAAAGTAGAGCAGCATCATATAAAGCATGCGCGTTCGCGCGGTCTCAAAAGCAAGCTGATCAAGAGTTCCTACGGCACCGGGAGCTACGTCATAAAGAGCAAGAAGCGGCTCGTGCAGCACGAGGGTCATTCCACCGAAAAGCGTTGCAATGATAAATGCAATCGTATAGCAGCACGTCATCACGCGCCACACGCGCTCGTATTTATTTGCTCCTGCATTTTGGCTGGTAAAGGTAATGGCACCCTGGTAGACCGAGTTTTGTGCGGTGTAGGCAAAGCCCTCAAGATTAGCGGCGGCGTTATAAAAGGTTTGCAGCAAATTGGTTGCCATGAGCGGCAGCACAAAAATAAGGAGCTTATAAAACAGTGGACCCTCAGTCATATTGATGGCTTTTTTCTTTACAGCTACCATGCATTCACCCTCGGTCGGGCGTTGCCCGCGCCGCCTTTCACCCTCATTATAGAAGCAAAGGATTTCCGTGTCAATCCCTTTTTGAACTAAAATAAAAGAGCTCTCACCAAGGGAGAGCTCGAGCGGCTGCGTGTGATAGGGTGATGCTTTTTCGTCACCCTATCACACGGCGTATTATGTTATTTCACAAAGCACGGTTCTGCTTGGATTGCTTTCTCAAAACTGTAAGAACCATAACAAATTGCACAAAGCCTGTCAAAAACCAGGAGAGCGGATAGGAAACATAGATCGATTCCAGCGTCTCGAAATGCTCAAACACCGTCAGGATCCACACAACGCGCAAAAGGCAGGTGCCGATCAGGGTGATAACGGTAGCGGAGATCGCCTTTTTGAGACCGCGTGCCATGGCGTTGGTGGTATCGAAAAAGGCATAGAGCACAAAGGGCAAAAGGTGGTAAATGATACGCGTATAGGCGGCGTTAAAGGCAATGTGCTCAAGCGACCCCTCGGGACCGTCCACCACGCCGTACAGTGCAAAGAGCGGCGTGTGCAGAAGAAAGATCAGCAGGGTGAAAAAGAGCGCCACGCCAAGTGAGCATGCCATGCAAAGCCGCAGCACGCGCCACACGCGGTCGTATTTTCCCGCGCCTGCGTTCTGCCCCGTAAAGGTAACGGTTGCCTGATGCACGGCATTGACCGCGGTAAAGGCAAAGTTTTCAAGATTGGCAGCGGCAGCATTGCCGTTTACAATGGGCTGATAGGTGCTGCCTGCGGTAACCATGGCGTTATTCACGCGCAGGATGGAGGATTGAATGATGATGTTGGAGAGCGAGAAGAGTGCGGACTGAATGCCCGAGGGGAGACCGATATAAAGGATCTCTCCGAAGGCGCGCTTGTCAAGGCAAAGCTGCTTGAAGCTGAAGCGGCAGGGCCCCTCCTCGCGGGTAAGAAGGAAAACGAGGATCACGGCGTTTGCGGCGTTTGAGATCGAGGTGGCAAGCGCCACGCCATCCACCGACATATTAAGCAGCAGGACAAAAGTAAAATTTAAGATCACATTTAAAATGCCGGTAAGAGAAAGCACGTAAAGCGGTGTTTTGGTGTTGCCCTTGGCGCGAAAGATCGAAATGGCGTAGTTGGCGATCGAGATAAAGGGAACGCCCAAAAAGTAGATCTTGGTGTAAAGCGTGGCAAGGTCAAGCAGCTCTGCCTCTGCGCCCATCAGCTCAAGGATCGGGCGGGAGAAGAAGAAGCCCGCAACAGCACTGGCTGCGCCAAAGATCACACTCATGGCAAGGGCAGTATGTACCGTGCGCGAGACAAGCTCGTTTTCCTTGGCGCCGAGATGACGCGCGATCATGACATTTGCACCTGTAGAAAAGCCGATAAATACATTAACGATCAGGGTAATGAGGGCTCCTGTGGTGCCGATGGCGCCCACGGCGTTCGCCTCGGAGGAGAGCCCCACGATCATCATGTCAGCCGCATTATAAAGGATCTGTAAAAGGTTGGATGCCATTAAGGGCAAAATAAAGAACACGATCTTTGAAAAAAGAGGTCCTTCCGTTAAGTTTAGCGTTTTCTTTTTTGTCAGTGTCATGGCATCACCCTCGGCAAGATTCGCCGCCTTTCCACCTCATTATAAAGCCATAGGGGGGTAAAGTCAACCACTTTCAAAATAAAACCCATATAAAAAAAGTTATATTCTTTATTTGCCGATGTATGGATTTTTTGCCGAAAATATGGTAATATAAGGTTGATGCATAGCCGAGCGGAAATAATACGAACCCCGCGGCTAACCGAAAGGAGAAAAAGCATGGTAAAGCATATGATCATTTGGAAAATGAAGGAAGAGGTTGCCGATAAGGCGGCAACGGCTGCCGAGATCAAGGCGGCGCTTGAGGGGCTTGTCGGCAAGATCGACGGGCTGCTTGAAATGCACATTCTCACCGAGTGCTATGCCTGCTCGGCAGGCGATGTGATGATGGATTCCGCGTTTGTTGATCTCGCGGCGCTTGAAGGGTACCAAAAGCACCCGCTGCATGTTGCCATTGCCGATGGCATGGTGCGCCCTGTGATGTGCCAGCGTCTGTCCTTTGACTACGAGGCGTAAGCGCTGAGCGATCGGATTTGGAGGCAGGCTAACATGATCGAGCAGGAGCTTTTGATCAGCTCCACCTTGGACGGTACACTGCAGCCCTCACTCTTTTACAGGGCGTTACGCCCCCAAAGATCTCTTTTGGTGGGGCTGCACACGTGGAGCTTTGATAGATTTAACCAAATCAAAAATATGCGGTCCTACGCCGAACGGTATGATTTTAATCTGCTGCTTCCCGATTTTCGCGGTGCAAATTTGGCAAGCAATGCCGCATGCACCTATGCCTGCGGCTCGGAATATGCCAAGCAGGATATCAAGGATGCCATCGATCATGTCATAAAAGACGAGCACGTTGACGGGGAAAACGTGTTTTTACTGGGGCTTAGCGGCGGTGGACACATGGCGCTTTTGATGGCGGGCTTTTGTCCCGCATATTTTAAGGCGGTGGGGGCATACGTACCCATTACCGACCTTGAAAAATGGTCGATGCAAAATGCCAATTATCGCAAGCACATATTGGCGTGCTGCAGCGGCTCTCGGGAGGAGATGCACAAGCGCTCGGCGATCAGCTGCGTTGATACCATTGCACAGGCAAACCTAAAGCTTTTTCACGGGAAATTCGACCCCGTTGTGCCGGTTTCGCACAGCATTGAGCTGTACCGTGCAATATCGGAAAAGCATCCCGGCGCAAGAGCTTTTCTTGACATCTTTGACGGCGGACACGAGATAGACATGGATGCCGCCATGTATTGGCTGCTTTCGCAATATCAAAAGGGAAATCGCACACAGGTGACGGGATAACGAAAAGGGCTCACCGTGTGAAGCAAAATTTCACGATCGGGAGAATTGATATGGCAAGCGTAAGGCTCTCCTCTTTAAAAATAAAGATCCTTTTATTTTCCGCGCTGCACCTCGCCACCGACGGGCTTTGTGCCTATCTCATATTCTCTCGGCTGTATGCTGCGAGTGGGGCGAGCGCAATGTCTGTATTTTTGATCTACAATCTCCTCGCATTCGTCACGCAGGCTCCGGTGGGAATTTTCATTGACAAATACAATCATCCCAAGCTGCTGTTGCTCGCGAGTGTTGGCTGTATACTTCTCGGCTACGCATTGAGTGACCTCTATATCCTTGCATCGATATGTCTTGGTATGGGCAACTCCTTGTTCCATGTATGCGGGGGCAAATACATAACCGCTCAGAGCGGCAACGATATTTGTTCGCTTGGAATATTCGTTTCCACGGGTGCTGTGGGTTTGGTCCTCGGGCAAAGATTTTTCGCATACGGTGCGGTGGTGATCGGCTTTTTCGCAGTTCTTATCATCGGCACTGCACTGCTGTTGCTGACGGACGATGCCGAAAACAAGGCGTGGGATATTCAGGTCAAGCCGAAGGACTCCGACTTTTTTATCTTCCTTGCGGTCGTAGCCGTTGTGGTCATTAGGTCCTTTGTGGGTAAGATCGCGGGGATCGCGTTTGAGGCGAGCGACGTGACGTTTCTGATCATCTCGCTTGCCACCGCGCTTGGCAAGGCAGCGGGCGGCTTTTGTGCCAAGTATCTCGGCGTAAGCAGAACCGCTGTGGCATCCATGCTACTGGCGGCAGCCTGCCTTAGCATCGGAAACGAAAATATGCACGTATACCTTTTGGGGATATTCGCCTTCAATTTTTCAATGCCCATTACACTTTATTACGCAAATTTGCTTTTAAAGGGGCGGGAGGGCTTTGCCTTCGGGGTGCTTGCGGCATCGCTCATTCCCGGATATTTTTTGGGTATGATGCACTATGCCGATGCGACGCGCATATGCCTGATCGTGCTGCTCACCGTGGCTTCGGTTCCCGCTATTCTCATCACAAGCAAGAGGGTGAAATATGCTGCTGCTACCACTGATACTGACGGTAATGCTTGAAGGCCTTGTGCTTTTTCTGCTTCGTGAAAGAAGCATCGGCACATTTGTTTTCTTTGCGGCGCTGAATACAGCAACCAATCTGTCGCTTAATCTGTTTATACAGCTCTATTCCTTTGCTTCGGTGCTTGGGTATCATCTCATTGTTTTTGCGCTCGAGCTTTTGATAGTTGCACTTGAAGCAGCCCTGTATTTCCTGTACACAGGGAATTTCAAAAAAAGCGTTAAATACAGCTTCTTCTGTAATTTGACAAGCTATCTCGCAGGCTTTTTCATCTTGTTAATTATTAATTTTTAGGAGGACCGGTATGACTTTACTCGATGTTGCTTCCCCCAAAATGTCCGATATCATAGCCGATGCATGGCTGCCGATCACGGCGGTCGCTATCGGTGTAGCTCTTGTTGTGCTGATTTTTATGATATTTAAAAAGAAAAAGTAAAATCCACAGGGCAGCGAGACCTTCAGCCTCGCTGCCCTGTGGATTTGTAAACGAGTTTTATTTCAACTCGCTCCTCGTCCCTAAGCATACGGGCATATCTCCAGGTGAATACCGCAGAAATCACGGAGTGTGACAAAAAAGACAAGCAAAATACTTGTCGGGTTATTAATTATTATGTAATAAGTATAATCTATCTATTTTTTGACTTTATTACTTGACAGCATGCCGGCAAAGTGCTATAATCAGTTGACTTTAGAAATTGAAGAGGTGTTATTTTCATTATGGAAACCTTACTTTGTCTCTCCATTGCACTGATTGCGGGTCTTATGCTCTCGCGCCTTGCAAAGCTGGCGGGGCTCCCCGCCGTGACCGCGTATCTGATTGCGGGCGTGCTGCTTGGTCCTTACCTGATCGGCGCCTTGGGTATTGAGGGCATCGGCTTTATCAGCAAGGAAAACGTACATAGCTTTTCCATCATTTCCGATGTGGCGCTCGGCTTTATCGCCTTTTCGATCGGTAACGAGTTCCGTCTCTCGCAGCTGAAGCAGATCGGCAAGCAGGCAACCGTTGTTGGTATTTTCCAAGCCGTTACCGCAACGCTTTTGGTGGATGCGGCACTCATCGGTATGCACTTCCTGATGCCCGATAAGCTTCCGTTGCCTGCAGCCATCGTGCTTGGTGCCGTAGCCTCGGCTACCGCTCCTGCCGCTACACTGATGGTCGTACGTCAGTACAAGGCAAAGGGCCCGCTTACCAACATTTTGCTCCCCGTTGTGGCACTGGATGATGCCGTGGGTCTCATTCTCTTTGCCATTTCCTTTGGTATTGCAAAGGCGCTGATCTCGGGCACTGTGGATATCATTTCCATCATCGTTGAGCCCCTGATCGAGGTGGTGCTTTCTCTCGCACTCGGCGCCCTGATGGGTGTGCTGATCACCTTCTTTGAGCGCTTCTTCCATTCGCGCTCCAAGCGTCTTTCGATGTCGGTGGCATTCGTGCTGATGACCGTGGCGCTTTCCACGCTGAAGTTTGAGATCGGCGGCGTGCATATCGCATTCTCCTCCCTGCTTACCTGCATGATGCTGGGCACCGTATTCTGCAACATCTGTGACTTCTCCGAGGAGCTGATGGACCGCCTTGACCGCTGGACCGCACCCATCTTTATCCTCTTCTTCGTCATCAGTGGCGCAGAGCTGGAGCTTTCGGTGTTTGCCGATTTCGCCGTTGTGCTGATCGGTATCGTGTATATCATTGCACGCTCCGCGGGCAAATACACCGGCGCTTACATCAGCTCCAAGGCAACGCACTGCGACCCCAATATTGTAAAATATCTCGGCATCACGCTTCTGCCTCAGGCAGGTGTAGCGCTTGGTATGGCGATCAAGGCAAAGGAGCAGCTTGGCGCCGAGGGCTCGATCATCTCCAACATTACACTGATGGCAGTGCTGATTTACGAGCTTGTAGGTCCGCTGCTGACCAAAATGTGCCTCCTTAAGGCAGGCGACATCAAGCCCGAGGGCAAGACCAGCGCACGTGAGCTTGCCAAGCAGCAAATGGAGCAGGCGGCAGTTGAACCTGCAAAGGAGCCGACTCCCGTGCAAAAATAAAACCATATAAAAACAACAGCAATGCGGATCTCCGTTAGGAGAACACGCATTGCTGTTGTTTTTGTCCCCCAAATGCTTCCAAAGATTTAGGGAGAGGATCTTTGCAAAGGTCCTCTCCCTTTTCTCTTGTTTCCCGCAAGCCTTACCTTTCTATCAGCTCCCAAATATGGCCGCAGCCTGTGCGGACCTTATACTTTGCGCTGCAGGTGGGGCAATCAAGATAAGCGATATAGTCGCCGAAGCCGACAACGCGCTCGTCAATGACGCGCCCGCAGCCGCAGGGGCAGGCGTATTCGTAGTGCATAGTGGGGGAATTGGCACCGTTTGGATAGCGCTCCTCCTCGAGGATGAGCGTTGCGGTGCGGTCGTTGAAACTAAAATATGCCATGGCTTACGCTTCTTTGTCAATAACGGCAATGCTGAGGTCGGCAAGCGCCTTGGGGTCGGCGGGGGCGGGGCAGCCCGACATCAGCTCACTGGCGTTTTGTACCTTGGGGAAGGCGATCACGTCGCGCAACGAATCGGCACCTGCCATGACCATGGCAAGGCGGTCAAGACCCATACCGGAGCCGCCGTGGGGCGGCGCGCCGTACTTGTAGGCATCCACAAGGAACCCGAATTTCTTTTCGATATCCTCTGCAGTGAGCCCCAGGGCATTGAACATCTTTTTCTGCAGCTGCCAATCGGTAATGCGGATCGAGCCCGAAAGCAGCTCGGTGCCGTTGAGCACCATATCGTAAGCCTTTGCACGCACCTTGCCGGGATCGGATTCAAGGTATTCGAGGCATTCCTCC
>CAZOWH010000042.1:0-11779 GCA_964583425.1 uncultured Lachnospiraceae bacterium | reverse complement strand
ACAATTTGCAACTAAAACTTTCAAAGGTTACAAAATATTAACAATTTAACTCGTTTGAATGCCCCGTTGCTACATTAAATTATATATGTGTTTTTGCAAGTTTGAAGGCTTCAACTTGCAAAAACCGCAGCTTGCGGCTATCTTTTTTCAAGAGCGGTGCTTTTTTGCCTTCCAAACAGTGATTGAGAAAGCCATTTCATGTCCTTTAAAGGTAGCGTTCCCGTCAGGATCAGTAGCAAAATATAGAGTGCTGCTACCACAGCAATATGCCATGTCAGAGTGATGCCGTTTACGGTAACGGTTTGCCGCAGGGCACGGATCAGGAGATTGGCAAGGGAGGCGGCGCCCACGGCGCAAAGCATGGGGCGCAGCACTAAGGTAGCAAGCCGCGGGCGGTAGCCGCTGACCTTCAAAAGTCTACAAATACTGAAGGTGGCGTTTAAGATCTCGGTCACATAAATGGTGAGCAGATAACCGTGAATGCCCATAACAGGCACGAGAAGCCAGACCAGCACTACCGAGATCATTGCATCGATGATATTGATGTTCATTGAATAGACCTGCTCACCAAGTCCCTTGAGAAGCGCATCTGTGGCAGTGTCAAGATACATGATCGGAATGAGCGGTGCCAGCTTTTTGATGAAGCTTGATACCTCCGCATTGTCGTACAATACCTCGCCGATCTCTCCCGATAAAAAGAGCATCACCGCCGCTGTGCCGATCGAAAAGAGCAGGGCGGTTTGATATACGCGTCCTGCAATATAGCGGATCTCTCGCCTGTTTCCCGTGGCTTGCTGTTCGGTCACCTCCGGGATCAGAAGAGCGGAAAACGAGGAAAGGATCGCTGCCGGATACAGGATCACGGGAAGTGCCATGCCGTGCAGCGTGCCGTAGGCGGCAAGCGCAGCCGAGTTGCCCGCTCCAAAGGCTTGAAGACCGCGAGGGATTAAAATATGTTCTATTGTAAGTAAACCAGACCGCATATATGCGCTGATGGCAACAGGCAAAGCCACGGCGGCTACATTGATTTTTTGATAGCTTTTTTGCACTTTTATACCCTTGAAATGCCGCTTGTCAAAGCAGTATAAAATGAGGTTTAACAGAAAGGTAAAGGTCTCAGAAACGGCGCCTCCCATCAAAATGGCAATGATGCTGCCCTCAACGGTCTTTGGGGCAACGATCACAAGCAGATATCCTGTAAATGCAATTTTTACGGCTTGCTCCGTCACTTGTGCAAATGCATTTTTATAGGCGCGGCGCACCGCCGTAAAATAGCCGTTAAATACAGCACTGATAGCAATCGGCAGCAGTGTGAGGGCAAGCATGCGAAGCGCGCGCACTGTGCGCTCGTCCTTTAGCACATGTAGTCCGATCGGGCGTGCCAGTGTCAGCAAAAGCACGGTGCCCAGTGTGCCGAAGAATGCCGCATAGGAAAGACAGGCGCGGAGACATTTTTTGTTTTCGGCGCCACCGGAAAGCTTCAGCCTTTCGGCAAAGGTGCGCACCGTGGCAAGATGGATGCCTGAGGTTGCAAAGGTGACGGCAAAATTGTAAACACCCGAAACCAACGACAAAAGACCCATGGCCTCCGCTCCAACCTTGCCCGAAACATAGACATTGAAGCCCACACCCACAGTGCGCATCAGCAGCGTAACGGCTGTTAAGAGCAGGGCATTGTAAAAATACTGTTGTTTTGTTTTCATAAATATAACCGTGCTTTCATGCGGTGAAAGCCTCCCTTCGCTTTCGGTTAGCCGAGCAGAGATAATAAAAGCTTATCTCCTCGCCAAGGATCTTACCTCAAAACACTCTATTCGGAATTTCTTTCCGTTAGCACACATATCCTCTTTACAAATCGAAAAAAATGTGGTAAAATAATACCGTATACAAGCGCATTCTTTTCGCATTCATTATTAGGAGGGATACACATTATGGCTGGAAAATTGTCTATCACCATCGGCAGACAGTACGGAAGCGGCGGTAAGGATATCGGCATCCGCCTCGGCGAATTGCTTGGCTTTCGCGTTTACGACAAGGACCTGCTCTTTTTAGCGGCGCAGAAAAACGGCATCAATCCCGATGCATTGCGTCGCGTAGATGAAAAGGCCACCAACAGCTTGCTTTACACGCTCGCGATCGGCTCCTCTCTTTACGGCGCACGCAATTTCGGTGTGGATGTGCCCATCAACGATCAGCTTTTTATCACCCAGACCGAAATCATCAAAAAGGCGGCTGAGGAGGAAAACTGCATTTTCATCGGGCGCTGTGCCGACTATGTGCTTCGCAACCATCCCGATCGCATCAGTATTTTTGTGTATGCCGATAAGGAGGATCGAATCTCCCGCATTTCCGAGGAGCTGGGCATTGACCGTGACGAGGCGCTTTCTCTGATCAATAAGACCGATAAGCGCCGCATTAATTATTACAATTTCTACACGGGTAGAAAATGGGGCAAGTATGATAATTACCATCTCTCGCTCGATAGCTCCTTGCTTGGTATCGAGGGCTCTGCACAAATGATCGCAGATATTGCCAGAATTTACATGGAGAAGGCAGAGCAGGGCTGAGACCAAGCAAATTGAGTGTCCTTTTGGTGAAAAATAACCAAAAATTCACAAAACACGAAAAATCTACTTGACAAGTGCTATGCTGCTGATTATGATATATAGTGCAAATGTCAGTAATGAGGAGGTTTGTGTATGGCAACTTATGTTTGCGCTCTTTGCGGTTATGAATATGATCCGCAAAACGGTGATCCCGAAAACGGCGTAGCCGAGGGCACGGAGTTTGAGGATCTGCCGGAGGATTACACCTGTCCGCTTTGCGGGGCCTTGAAAGAGGATTTTGAGCTTGTCAAAGGTGAAAACGACGAATAAGCTGATCCTTTCAACACAACAACTTGAACATCAAAATAAAAAATCGGAAACGTGATCGCGTTTCCGATTTTTTATTTCGCGTCACGTGAAAATATGCATTCCCATATACAAATATTCATCATAACTCTTGACTTTCCAAGTATAAATAGTTATAATAATATAAAATAAATATCAATTTTGAACTTTAATTTTACGACAAAGGAAAAATAACATGGCTATCAACAGAAGAGATGCACGCGAGGCGGCATTTGCCTTGCTTTTTGAAACCGAATTTAAAGCGGGTGAGGCAAGAGAAGATATTTTTGCGCTTTCCTGCGAAAATCGCGAGATCGAGGAGGATGCCTATATCCGCAGTGTTTATTTCGGCGTCGGCGAGCATCTGGAGGAGATCGATGCCTTGATCGGCAAATATGCCAAGGGCTGGAAGACCGCAAGAATTTCCCGTGTCTCCCGTTCAATCTTACGTTTGTCTATCTATGAAATGCGCTACCTTACGGATATTCCGGCCGGAGTTTCGATCAACGAGGCAGTGGAGCTTTGTAAAAAGTTTGATGAGGAAAGCGCCCGCCCGTTTGTAAACGGTATCTTAAACAGCGTGAAGGAAGAGCTTTTCGGTGCCAAAAATGCGTGAGCTCTGCTATATTGGCATCGATACCAGCAACTATACCACCTCAGTGGCGGTGGCAAACGCCGCTGGTGAGATCGTGGCAAACCTCAAGGCGCCTCTCCCGGTAAAGGCCGGGGAGCGCGGTCTCAGGCAAAGCGATGCGGTATTTGCGCATACCAAAAATCTGCCCGCACTTCTTGATGAGCTTCGAGAGGTCATCAAGAGCTATACACCTACGGCTGTTTGCTTTTCCGAGAAGCCGCGCGATGCAAGGGATTCATACATGCCCTGCTTTTTATCGGGCGCCGTTGCGGCGCACGCCATTGCCGCGGCATTGCAGCTGCCTCTTTTCACATGCTCGCATCAAAGCGGACATGTGATGGCAGCGCTTTATTCCTCGGGGGCTCTTGCCGCCTTGGAGGGCAGAGAGTTCGGTGCCTTTCACGTTTCTGGCGGCACCACGGAAATGCTTTATGTCACACCTGCAGGGACGGATTTTACCGTAAAGCCGATCGGCGGCAGTGCAGACCTTCATGCGGGACAGGCAATAGACCGTATCGGTGTCAAAATTGGGCTCTCTTTCCCGTGCGGTCCCGCGCTTGAGCAGCTGGCGCTTCAAAACAGGAAAAGAATTCCCAAGCCCCGCATTTCGGTAAAGGATGGCATTTGCAATCTTTCGGGGCTTGAAAATCTTGCCCTAAAGCTATATGAGACCGAGCAGGATGCGCCGCTGACCGCAGCTTTTGTGCTGCGCTTTGTGTCTGATACGATCCTTGCTATGGCAAGACATTTGCGCACCTACTATCCCGATCTGCCGATCGTGTTTGCGGGCGGTGTGATGAGCAACAAAATCATTGCCGCCGACCTCACAGGGGCGCTCGGTAAGAATGTTTATTTTGCCGCTCCCGCATTTTCGGCGGATAATGCGGCAGGCGTGGCTCTCCTCGGGCGAGCCAAAGCGATAAAAGCTTAAGAAAAAGGAGGGTGAGTATGTCCGACAACCTTTTAACGGTCACACAACTGAATGAGTACCTGCGGTTGATGATGGACAACAACCCGTACCTTACCAATATTTACGTGCGCGGTGAGATCTCGAACTTCACCAACCACTACAAAACAGGACATTTCTATTTTTCCTTAAAGGATGAAACAGGTACCCTGCGCGCAGTGATGTTTCGTTCGGCGGCGCAGTATGTGACCTTCAAGCCCGAAAACGGTATGAAGGTGATCCTACACGGGCGTGTTTCAGTCTTTCCGCGAGACGGGCAGTATCAGATCTACGTAAACGACATGCAACCCGACGGCATCGGCGCGCTTTATATTGCATATGAGCAGCTGCGCCGCAGGCTGGAGGCTGAGGGGCTGTTTGATTCGGCGCGAAAAAAGCCGCTGCCAAGGCTGCCGCAAGCCATCGGGCTTGTCACCTCGCCCACGGGCGCTGCGGTGCAGGATATGATCGATATTCTCGGCAGGCGCTTCCCCTTGGCGCGCGTGATCCTGTATCCCGCACTTGTGCAAGGGCAGGGTGCCGCCGCCAGTGTTGCCGCAGGCGTGCGATTTTTTAACGAGAACTTGCCTGTTGACGTCATGATCGTGGGGCGGGGTGGGGGCTCTGCCGAGGATCTTTGGGCGTTTAATGATGAAACGCTTGCGCGCACCGTCGCGGCATCCCGTGTGCCTGTGATCTCTGCCGTGGGGCATGAGACCGATTTTACCCTTTGTGATTTTGTGGCGGATCTGCGTGCTCCCACCCCTTCGGCGGCGGCAGAGCTGGCAGTGCCCGACAAAACAGAGCTTACAGCGGCACTGGATGCCAAAAAGCTCTTTTTATATCAGACCATGACCGCAAGACTCGGACACGCGCGCGCCACCGTGGCGGCGCTTGCTGCGGCGCGGTCCATGCGCTCGCCCCGCAATTATTTGGAGGACAAGCGTATGGGGCTTTCCTATCTTGCGGAAAAGCTGGATAATGCGGCTAACTTTACGGTTTTACAGCAGAAAAGCCGTTTTGCATCGCTTTGCGGCAAGCTGGATGCACTGAGCCCCTTAAAGGTGCTTTCACGTGGCTATGCCGCGGTGTTTGCCGAGGACGGACATGCCATATCGCGCGTGTCCTCCCTTGTCAAGGGAGAAGAAATTACGGTTCGCATGTCGGACGGTTCGGCTCTTGCCACCGTTTGTGATATACGGGAAAGTGAGTAAGGCATGGCAAAAAAAGAATTACGATTTGAAGAGGCGCTCTCAAAGCTCGAGGCTGTGGTTGCCAAGCTTGAGGCGGGAAATGTACCGCTGGATGAAGCGCTTACCTCTTATGAGGAGGGCATGGAGTTGATCCGCTTTTGCAACGCAAGGCTCGACGAAGCAGAGCAGCGCATCGAAGCAGTGCGCAAGACCGAAAACGGATTTGTGACCGAAGCCTTTGAAGGGTGACCTATGGATATTTTAACAAATCTTTCCGCAAACGCCGCGCTGGTAAACGAGGCATTAGATGGTCTGACGGCAAAAGCAGATCCCGACTTTGCCCCCGTGCTGGATGCCGTGCGCTATAGCTTGCTCGCCCCCCGCGCGAAGCGCATACGCCCTACGCTGGTTCTTGAATTTTGCCGTCTGTTTGGTGGCAAGGATGAGGCGGCGCTTCCGTGTGCTGCGGCGGTCGAGATGGTGCACACCTACTCGCTGATACATGACGACCTGCCCTGTATGGACAATGATGATCTGCGACGCGGTCGTCCTACCTGCCATAAGGCGTTTGGTGAGGCAACGGCGCTGCTTGCGGGTGATGCGTTATTGACATATGCGTTTTCGGTGCTTGCCGAGAATAAGTACGCTTCCGATGGTATGGTGCGCGAGGCGGTTTTGTGTCTTGCGCGTGCGGCAGGTGCGTTCGGTATGATCGGCGGGCAGATCATTGATCTTACGGGGGAGGAAAAAAAGCTTCCCGAGGAGCTGCTTCTCAAATTGCACGAAAACAAAACCGGTGCTCTGATCGTGGCATCCGCCACGCTTGGCTGTCTTGCTGCGGGTCTCTCGGCGAATGATCCGCGCACCAAGGCGGCAAAGGATTTTGCTGCGGGCATAGGGCTTTCGTTTCAGATCGTTGACGATGTGCTGGATGTCACGGTGGATGCCGAAACGGCAGGAAAGACCGTTGGCTCCGATAGCGAGCAAAATAAGACGACTTTTATCAGCTATTATACACCGAAGGAGGCGCTTGCCTACGCCCACCGTGTGACCGAAGCCGCAAAGGCGGCAATTGCGGATTTTGACGGTGCTGAGGTCCTTTTGCGCCTTGCCGATCATCTCATCGACAGAAAGTGTTGAGGAATGTATGAAATTTGATATTTTTGCACTGAAAAACCATTTGCTTGATTTTTTTACAAATCGCGTTTTGATCTGCTCCGTAATCGCTTGGTTTATAGCACAGTTTATTAAAATCTTCACCTCGCCCAAGCACAGGGAGGGGATGTCCTTTCTGCGGTTTATTGCCGGTAGCGGCGGTATGCCGAGCTCTCACTCAGCGGCGGTTTGCGCCGCCTGCTTCTCCTGTGGCATACTTTACGGGTTCGATTCTGCGATCTTTGCCCTCGCTGCCGTGTTTGCTGTTGTTGTCATGCGCGATGCCGCGGGCGTGCGGCGTGAATCGGGTAAGCAAGCAGCAGTGATCAACCAAATGTCGCGCGAGCTTAGCAAAAAGCGCAGAAACTTTGATATCGATACGCTTTCCGAGCTGCTGGGGCACACCCCTCTGCAGGTGCTGTTTGGCGGACTCCTTGGTGTTGCCATGGCGTTTTTCTGCCAATACTGGCTCTTTTCGCATATTTTCCCGGCGGCATGATATGAGACTTGACGTATATTTGGTCACGGAAGGGCTTGCCCCCAGCCGAGAGAGCGCCAAGCGCTTGATCGAAGAAGGGCTTGTAACGGTTGAGGGCGCTGTTGTTTTAAAGCCCGCCAAAGAAATTGAGGGTACGCCTGAAATTTCAGTCACACAGAAAAAGTATGTGGGGCGCGGCGGAGAAAAAATGGAGGGTGCACTCACGATCTTCGGCATTGATCCCACAGGGCTGCGTGTGCTTGATATCGGCGCCTCTACCGGCGGCTTTACCGATTGCTTGCTGCAGCATGGCGCCCTATCTGCCGTTACGGTAGATGCGGGCGTGGGGCAATTGCACCCAAAGCTTCTTGCCGATCCACGCGTGCGCAACATTGAAAAATACAACGCGCGTGATCTCGCGGTTGCCGATACGGGCGTGGCTGATCTTATTGTAATGGACGTTTCCTTTATTTCCCAAACCTACATCCTGCCGCATATTCCCGCGGCTTTAACCGATGATGGCATGCTGATCTCACTCATCAAGCCGCAGTTTGAGGCAGGGCGCGGGGCACTCAACAAGCAAGGTCTGGTGCGCCATGTCAAGGATCGCATTTTTGCGGTGTCGCGGGTGCTGGATGCCGCTGTGGCAGTGGGGCTCACGCCCGTGGGGCTTGCACCCTCTCCCATTCTCGGTGGCGATGGAAACGAGGAGTTTCTTGCCCTGTTTCGGCGCGGTATCGCAGAGAGGCACGGCATTGATATAGAAAAAACAGTGAAGGATAAGGCGGTGATACATTTCCGATGAAAAGCATAGCACTCATCACCAATTTTAATATTTATGATAAGGCAAATGCCGCACTCACGGTTGCCGAGGAGCTGGTCAAGCACGGGGCACGCGTGTTGCTTGCCTCGATCAACAAGGATCGCATTTTCCGTTTGCACAAAAATCGCAAGGAATATGTGTATCTTTCGCTTGATGAGTTGTATCGCGAGGCAGATGCCATTATCGTGCTCGGCGGTGACGGCTCGCTGCTCGATGCCGCACGGCGCGCAGCACTCCACGGAAAGCCCTTACTTGGCATCAACAAGGGCAGACTTGGCTTTATGGCGGAGCTTGAAATGACCGAGCTTGAGATGCTTTCGCAGCTTTTTGCAGGAGAATATGAGCTTGATCGCCGCGCTATGCTCCATATTGCAGTGAAAACACAAAGCGGCGGCGTGCGTGCGGAGTCCTTTGCCCTCAACGATGCCGTGATCTCAAACGGCTCGGTGGCGCGCATTGTCGATCTTGAGCTTTATGAAGCAGGAGAGCAGGTAACCTCCTACCGTGCCGATGGCGTCATTGTGGCGACCCCCACAGGCTCTACGGCGTATTCAATGTCGGCGGGCGGTCCCGTAATCGATCCGCATCTCGGTTGCTTTTGCGTCACTCCTATTTGCTCGCATTCCTTAACGGCACGTCCGATCCTGTTTCGTGACGATGCTGTGATGGAGATCAAAAATACCTGTCAGCGCGAAAAAATGCTTTATCTCACGGTTGATGGTAGAATTAATTTCGAAATATACCGCGGCGACAGCGTAACCGTGACCAAATCCCGCATGGAGGCAACCTTCATACGCTTTAAAAAGAGTGGATTTTACAATAGATTGAAACATAAAATGAACACTTATGAATAAGGAGCAATCAGCATGAAAACCAACAGACAAAAAAAGATTTTAGAGATCGTAAATCGTTTTCACGTAGAAACGCAGGACGACCTGATCGACCGCTTGATGACCGAGGGCTATACCGTCACGCAGGCAACCATTTCCCGTGATATTCGCGAGCTGCAGCTCACCAAGGTGCTGACCAGTCACGGTACCTACCGTTACATAGCACCCAAGCGCGAGGATATGGTGTCGGGCTTGAAGTTCAATGCCGCATTGGTTGACTCCATTATCAGTGTGGAATATGCTATGAATATGATCGTGATCAAAACCTACCCGGGGCTTGCGCAAGCGGTAGCGGCGGGCGTGGATAATCTGCGCATTGCAGAGGTGCTCGGCTGTGTGGCAGGTGACGATACCATCATGGTAGTCACCAAAAACGAGGGCGCCGCAAAGAGCATCAGCGAGCGTATTCACGTGATGATGAAGGCCGGATAAGTCATGCTGCAATCTCTCCATATTGAAAATATGGCGATCATTTCCGCGCTCGACGTTGATTTTGGCGGTGGACTTTGCGCGATCACGGGTGAGACGGGTGCAGGCAAATCGGTGATGATCGATTCGCTCCTGTTTTTGCTCGGCGGCAAGCCGGCACGCGATATTTTGCGGCGTGGGGCAGAGCGGGGTGTGGTCAGCGCGGTTTTTTCGGATCTCGGTGCCGCCCCCTTGGCGTATCTTGCCGAAATGGGCTTTTGCACCGAGACGGATGCTGACCGAGAGCTGCTCTTACAGCGCACGCTGGATACAAACGGTAAAACCGTGGCGCGCTTGAACGGTCGCATGATCCCGCAAACGATTTTGCGTGAGCTTGCCAAGCACCTTGTGAGCGTGCACGGGCAAAACGACAATCAATTGCTCCTGCAGTCCGCGGCGCAAAAGCAGATGCTTGACGCTGCTGCCGATTTCGGTGATGCGCTTGAAGCCTATCGGTCTCTTTTTCAAAAAAGAGCAGAAATTCTCAAAAAGCTCTCCGAGACCGAGCGGGATACCGCGGAGAAAATGCGCCTTGCCGATATTTTGCGCTTTCAGATCTCCGAGATCGACGCAGCACACCTAAAGGCGGGCGAGGAGGAGACGTTGCTCGCACGGCGCACCAAACTGCAGCATGCCGAGCGGATCGCCAAGCAAACGGCGTTTGCCTATCACGTGCTCTATGGGAGCGAAAAGGCATCCGCTACCCTGATCCTTGAGCGCGCGGCGGCTGCCATGTCTCAAATTTCGGGAGTTGTGCCCGATGCGGCGGTGCTTTCTGAAAAGCTGATGAGCATGCGCTATGAGGTAGAGGATATAGCCAACACCGCACGCGATTTCGGTGATGATGTGGAGGGTGACCCCACCGAGGCGCTGAATCGTGTGGAGGGTCGACTTGATACCATCAGCAAGCTACAGCGCAAATACGGCAAAGAGATCGCAAATATTCTTGCATTCCGTACCGAGGCAGCAGAAAAGCTTGCTTTGCTTGAAAATGCCGAGGAGGAGGGGACACGCCTTCATGCCGAGATCAAGACGCTGGAGGCGGATATGCGTGTGCTTGCTGGCCGCTGTCACGCGGCGCGTGTGCGTGCAGCCAAAGCTCTCACCGACAGAGTACAAAAGGAGCTGGCATTTCTCGATATGCCGGCAGTGCGGTTCGAAATCACCGTGAGCGACACAGGAGCATTTGCTGCGGACGGCACCGACGAGGTGCAGTTTATGATCTCTACAAACAAGGGGGAGGCAATGATGCCCCTCTCGCGTGTTGCCTCAGGTGGCGAGCTTGCTCGCGTAACACTGGCCTTGCGCAGCGTACTCAACGATCGAGACGGCGTGGGCACTGCCGTGTTTGATGAGGTTGATACGGGTATTTCGGGTAAAACCGCCCGTAAGATCGGCATTAAGCTTGCCGAGATCGGCAAAAAAACGCAGGTGCTGTGCGTCACACATTCGGCGCAGATCGCTTCGCTTGCTGCGGCACACTATAAGATCGCCAAACAAGAGCAGGAGGGCAGGACTGTATCCACAGTCGCACCGCTTGACCGTGAGGAACGTGTTGCGGAGGTTGCCCGTATTCTCGGCGGGCTGTCGGTTACCGACACTCAACGGCAGGCTGCCGCCGAAATGATCAGTGAGGGGGAGGCATACCGATGAAGAGCAAAACCAATGCCATGCGCATGCTCGATGCCGCTAAGATCGCCTACCAAGTGCTTGAATATGAGGTAGATGAAAACAACCTTGCGGGCACGCATATTGCCGATGAGATCGGGCTCGCATACGAAAAGGTGTTTAAGACACTGGTTGCGCGCGGAGATAAAACAGGTCCTGTGGTCTTTTGCATTCCCGCTCATCTTGAGATCGATCTCAAAAAAGCGGCACGCGTAACAGGGAACAAGCGCATTGAAATGATACCCGTAAAGGAGCTGCTGGGGCTCACGGGCTATATCCGCGGCGGTTGCTCGCCCGTGGGTATGAAAAAGAAATTTCCAACCTATATCAGCCATTTTGCCAAGGAGCAACCCGAGATCACGGTAAGTGCGGGTATGCGCGGCGCACAGCTTTTGCTGAATACCGATGCGCTCATTGCATTTACCGCGGCAAAATGTGAGGATATTACCGTTTAAGGCTTGACAAACGTCTTATATAAGATTAAAATAATAACATATTTATTTTTTAGGAGCAGATCATGAACAACAGCGAAAAAACAATGGAAAAAATCGTAGCCCTTTGTAAGAACCGCGGCTTTATTTTCCCCGGCTCGGAGATTTACGGCGGTCTTGCCAACTCCTGGGACTACGGCCC
>CAZOWH010000041.1:0-11894 GCA_964583425.1 uncultured Lachnospiraceae bacterium | reverse complement strand
GCGCCGATATCGCCGAGGAGACCCTCAACTTGTTTGATGTCAATAGCGTCAAGCTGCATCGCGCGCCGATAAACGGCGATCTGAAATAATACCGATCTTTATTTACATAGTAAATGGGGGACTCAAATTGCAAATTTGAGTCCCCCATTTTTTACATTCAAAGCGTGCATAGCCAAGGCTTTCAATTGCTTGCAAGTGCACGAGCCTTGCTCTCGCCCATGGCGTGATAAGCAAGTGTTTCGTAAGTCAATCCGTATGTTTTGCAATATTCCTTGATACGCACCAACTCCTGTCCGTCGTTAAACCCGGGAATAACGGGAATACGTACAACGATCCGCTTATCGCGTGCCAGCAGCGCTTGCAAATTGGCAAGAATTAGGTGATTACCAACACCTGTGCCCTTGCGATGAAGCTCGGAATCAAGGCACTTAATATCGTACAAAAACAGATCGGTATATGGCAGAACAGTCTCGAAGGAGGAAAAAGGCACATGCCCTGCGGTATCGATTGCAACGGATATGCCGGCTTCCTTACATTTTTTTGCAATCCCCGTCAAAAAATCGGGATAAAGCATACACTCGCCGCCCGAAAAGGTCACACCGCCACCCGTCGCATCAAAATAAATGCGATCGGCAGTGATCACATCGAACAATTCATCCACATCGTAAGCTCTGCCGTACAGGCGGCGCGCTTCTGTGGGGCAAGTCTCGACACAGCTTCCGCAAGCCATACAGCGCACGGGTGATTGACAAACGGCATGGCACACACCGCATGCCATGCATTTTTCTCGAAAAACAGCGATCTGCGCTTGCGATGCCTTTCCCTCAGGGTTGTGACACCAATAGCAATTTAGATTGCAGCCCTTAAAGAACACGGCAGTACGCAGCCCGGGACCATCGGCAGTGGTGGCGCGCTTGATATCAAAAACAAGTGGTACTCTCATTGTCCTGCACGCTTACAGATCACTCATGGTTTGCAGCTCCTCATCTGAGAGCGAAACCGCAAGACCGCGCAAATTTTCTATCAAGTGCGTATAGCTTGCCGAGAAGAGAGGGATCACACGCGGATAGCCCGGTAAACGGTGAATATTGGTAAGCCACGCCACTGCCAAGGCGCTCGGGCTGATACCCTTTTCTGCCGCCATCTCACGCAAAGCTGCAAGGCGTGCGCCGCCCTCGTATTCGTTGGGCAAGCGTTCCGGACTTTCATACGCACCCTTGCATAGGCAGGAATAGGAGACCAGCGGCATATTCTTTTCGCACAAAAAGCGCAGGCGTTCCCTACCTGTGATCTCATTATAGGTATATTTGGGCGCCACACTGCTTTTCGGATAAAGATAGGTAAAGCGCTGCTGCATAACGGTATAGGGGGTGAGCCCCTTGGCAGCTGCTAATGCATTTGCCTCAGCCACACGCCACGTATCAAAATTGCTGGTGCCAAGCGCGAGCACCTTCCCTTTTTTCACCAATGCATCAAAGGTCTCCATCGTTTCCTCTATGGGTGTGGTTGGATCGTCGGTGTGCGCGTAATAGAGATCGATATGATCTGTGCCAAGCTTACGAAGGCTCTCGTCGACCCAATACTCGATCTGTGCCCTTTTCAACCCCGCACCCCTGCCGTGGCGATCAAAGCCGACCTTGGTGGCAAGCACCACACGGTTGCGACAGCCGCGGGCGCGCAGCCATTCACCAAGCAAGGTCTCACTCTCGTCACCGGTACCCGCCCAATGAGCGTAATTGTTTGAGGTATCAATAAAATTACCGCCCATATCCACGTAGGCATCAAGCACTCTGTAAGCATCCTTTTGAGAGGTGGTTGTGCCGAAATTCATCGCGCCTATCGCGACCTCTGATACGGTAAGACCATTCGGGAACAATATTTTTTTCATAGCTATCACCTTTCAAAAATTATTTCAAGCGGGCAATGATATCGTCCTGCAAGCGGTGGCAGATATCCACAAATACACCGCTGTAGCCCGTCACACGTACGCGCAGATCACGGTGAAGGTGCGGATTTTGTTGCGCATCTATGAGGTCATTTACATCAGCTGCGGTCACCTGTGCGTGTAAGCCGCCTTGATTAAAGTAGGTAGCCAGCAGCGCAGCAAACACCGCTCTTCCCGCTTCACCCGCGAATTGTGCGGGATCGACATCGAGATTGAGTGCCCCCGACAACAGTCCATCTGCGGGCAGGCTGAGCATCGCGTGAAACATTGCGGTCAAGCCGTTTGTACAGGAGCCGTTCGCGGGGCGTGTGTTTTGAGAAAATGGTGTGCGCGCACGTCTGCCGTCGGGCGTGGCACCGAAGTGCTCGCCGTTTTTGAGATGCCACGTGTCGCTTTGCATACAAGGCACCAAAAAAAGGTCTTCACGTGTAAGATAGGGCTTGCTTTTTTCTATTACTATTGTGCTTGCCGTGTGCGAAAGCCGTTTGGCATGCGCGTTTGAGAGCGGCGTATCCATGCCGTATTTATCCGCGCGGCGGCAGAGCGCCAAAATCTGCGGATATCCCACAAAATCGGCTTCGACAGCCAAGAGAAGCTCGCGCAAGGTCAGCTTTTTCTCACGCATGACCAGCTGATCAACAGCAATAAAGCAATCGGCAACGGTGGCAAACATTTGAAAGGGCTGTAGCTCAAAGTGATATTTTGCCCCCGCAGAAAAGCAGGTAGCTGTATCCAGCGAGCCCCGCAAAAAGCAATCACCAAAGGTGAGCACTGCCGCGGGGCGGCGACGGCGCACCGCAAGCTCCTCTGACAGATACTGTAGCTTGCGGTCGATAAAATCTCCCATGCGCGCGAAAAATAACTCGTAAAAATCCTCAATCGTCACCTCACTCGGCTCACGTGAGGCAAGCGTGCGCATCACGATCATAAAATCCTCCGGCCAGCTATGCGGGCTGTTTGTGCGCATATATGGAATCGAAAGCGCCGCGCGCTCCTCGCTTGAAAGATACGCACCGTATTTATCGGATTTCGGTCCTCCTTGCATCCAGGCGCCGTGATCTCCGGGAGAGGGCCAATTACACCCAAAATGAGCATACTGCCGCGCATCTGCCTCGGGCAAGCCAATACGGCGCCAGGCGGCGATCATATTGTCATCATTATAAAACATCATTGAGGCACTGGAAAGTGCCTTTTCGACCAACGCTTGCCAAAGCGCGGGATGCCTTTGATCCATGCCATTTTGATAGCGCACGACCACAACAGGGTTTTTGAAGGCAGGTACAATACAGGAGACAAACAGCTCGGTTAATTCATTTACGGCATCGTTCCCCTGCTCGTCCGTGCCGCCGAGCAACAGATATTGCGGCGCATCAAAGCAGCAAATACGTGCAAAGGTGGTGCTGTTGGTGGCATCACCCACCTGATGCTCGCCACGCCCCATGATAAGGTTGTGCTTACAGTAATAATCGGTAATATACTCCGCCGCGCGATCACGGGTCAATATACCCTTTTCAATATCCGCACGATAAAGCGGATAAAGGATACGGTCAAGCCGCCCAACGGTAAGCGTAGGATTTTCGGTGATATAAGCGCAGTTAACAAAGGTAATACTCCAAAGCAGCTGTAACGCCACCGTAAAGCGATCGGGGCGCGCGGTGGCAGCGCACCTGAGGTTTTCGGCAAGCTCGGTCATCCCCTCTGCTTCAGCTGTCGCGGCATAACGCAATAAATAGGCGGCGAGCGCATCATATACCTCGATGATTGCCGTCAAGAACACCTGCTTTTCGGCGTCCGGCTCAGCCGCCAGCTTTTCTTCTACCAAAGAACGCAAGCCCGGTAGCCCGAGCTCCACCACCTTTTCCCAAGAATAAGTACAATGCCCCGAGGCGAGAAATGCAGATCTTTTTGGATGGTCAGAAACGCGGGAAAATGCCTGAAACAGCTCCTCCTCCTCGGTCGAAAGCTCGCGGTCAACGCACCGCCCCGCCACAAGGTCATAAAGCTCAAGCGGCACCGACACGCGCGACAGCAGAACCGAAAGCATCTTGGAAAACCGCAAGGGCTGCGGAAGCTCCTTATATTGCGATTTGATCTCGTTTAATATGAGAATACGCTCCGCGCTTGTTGCAAGCAAGGACTTGGCGACAAGCGCGTGTGCGGCTTCGGCAATATTTTTTACCATTTTATCTACAATCCCTCCTCAAAGAACACTCATCATAACAATGCCACCAAGCGCGATCAGTGAGCCGCAAACGCTACGCGGTGTGATCCTCTCGCCGAAAAAAATCATGGCGGTAAAATTCACGGTGATCAAACACCCGCCCTTGATGATCGGATACAGCATTTGCGGGGACATGCCGTAATCGTTGGTGGCAACGGTTTGAAAATAGTTTGCTGCAAACATGCAGACAGCCATCACAAAAATATGCCACAAGACACGCGGCGAGCCTGCCCAAAGTCTTTTGTTGGCAGGCGCAACGCTCGTTTTCGTACATGCTGTGCTTGCATTCTTCAGATACCAGGCACCCAAAACCAAGCAAAGGAATGCTGCCGCAAATACGTATGTATAAAAATGATAGACTGTTTTGGGGTAGGTAATGCCTGCCGACACACTGCCCGCGGCGGCATAATACTGCTTGTAAAGCTGTTGCGCAAAGCCCGAAAGACCGTCACCGACGGTGGCAAGCAGCAGCAAGAGCTTCCCTGCGGCACCGCCGCCTGCAGTTTTTTGACAATGCCCCGCCAAAATAACGGTTGCCAGCACGATCATAGCGAAGCCAAGCATTTTGGGAGCAGATATCGGCTCCGCAAACAAGAGGGCGCAAAGAACTGCGGGAAGGATTGAGCCAAGCGTTAGGCTAACATCCACCGCAACCATGGAATTTTTCTTGATTGCCAATAACCAACCGACCAAAAAAGCCGCATTCGAGGCACCGGAAAGCACGCAGATCGCAAGCATGCCGCCATCAATACGCAAAAAGCTCTGCGCGCCCTCCAAGAAAACCAGCGCCATACCGATGCAGATACAAAATAGCATTCGCAAAAGGTTAAACAAGTACGCATCTCCCGTATCCGTTACATAGCAGCTTGTTTTTTTGCCGCAGTAACCCTTGATCGCAAGACACAGCAAGGCAATTGCGATTACAACATATACCATAAAACAACCCCAAGACGATGTTAATAACCATATCATATCAAAAAAGTGAGCAACAAGGAATGCATTATTTTAAAAGAACCTTGATTTTTCTGCACAAAAGCTTTATAATTATAACAGCATCATTTGAAAGGAGTGCGGCATGAAGCATATACCCATAGCAAAGCTTCGCTATGCAAGCATAGACTTTGAAATAACAGATATTTTCCCCGAAAGCTGGATACAGCGAAAAGAATTTTCCTTATATAAAAGCACTGCGCGTTCATGCAACGCACTGTTTTTTGTATGCGCCGACATTGAAGTATCCTTCTTTCCCACCGGCTCAAGCGCTGTAATCGCCAAGAAGGGAGATATTATTTTCATTCCCCAAGGAACCTGCTATCATGTCCGTGTTGCAGGCATTTCAAGCTCAAAAATTGATACTTACACCATAAATTTCGATCTTTTCGATGAAAAACGAGAAAAATGCCTGCTTTCTGACAAGATCATGGTCTTGACGAATAGGCAAGATCATTTGCTCGACATACATCTCAAAAATCTCTATGACACATTTTACAGAATTGAAAAAAACAGAGAAAACGGGAATCGCAATTTGGCAAAAACCAAAGGGGAATTCTTTTTATTGCTTGACCTGATCGCCGAATCAGCTTCTCAAAGCAACGATTTCTATTATCCGATCCGCAAAGGGATCGAGACCTTTTTTGATGAATGGAACAAAAACGAAAAAATAGAAAAATATGCACAAATGAGCGGTGTCAGTGTCACCTATTTTTACCGTTGCTTCAGAAAATGGTCGGGAAGCAGTCCTATAGAATACCGCAATATGCTACGTCTATCAAACGCCGAAAGTCTGCTGCGATGTACAGATATGCAAATTCAAGAAATTTCAGATTCGATCGGCTTTGTCGACCCCTTTTACTTCTGCCGTATCTTTTCGGAGCATTTTGGTATTTCTCCTAAGAATTACAGAAAGCAACGCAACATGAATTAATTAATAAAAACGGGATCGCGTAACCTTTTCGTAAGGCCGCGCATCCCGTTTTTATATCAAATTCTTACGATTTTGGCTCCTCTGCCGCTAAGCGGCGATACATCTCGCCCTTTGACACACCGTTTGCTTTAGCATTTGCGCGCCACATAAAGGTATGGGCAAGCTGTTTCCACACAAAGCGGGGGCAGTTTGGTACAATAAAAAGCTCCTCCGCGGTGGCACAGCACATGATGTTCTCCGCTAATGTATCAAGCGCTTTACAGAGATTTTTATTGATGCCGCGTCCTAAAGAGATAGAACGCAGGGCGCGGTGCAGCTCGCCCGCGCCAATGCCGATGCCCTGCCCCCAGTTAAGCCCTGCTTTTTTTGCAAAGACCTTCATTTGCTTGATGACAGCTTCATTTTGCACCCCCTCATAAAAGCCGTTATTGACAAGACAATACACGGTGGTATCACCCGCAAAGCCGTGCGCTTCAACATTGGCCAGCAGGTGAAGCATGTGCGAGGGTAGGCTATCCGCATAAAGCGGAAACACAAGCAGCAGCACGTCGCTTTGACAGATTGTATCCAGCTGTGCGGCGGATACGGTCTTATTTTTTATCTTGAGCACTTGTGTTTCCTGCCCCGAAAGCTTTGGCAAAAGCCCTTCGATCAGAACATCAGAGACGCTCCCCTTTGCCTTCGGACTGCCGTTGATGACCGTGATTTTCATTGTAATCCCCCCTCGCTTGCCAGCTGTGTGGGGCTCTCAAAAAAGGAGACCTCGTGCGCTGATACCAAAAAATTGCTGCTGTTTGCCTTTACCAGCTCACGGGCGATCTCCTTTTCCTCGTTATGCAAGTCCTCGCCATAAAAAAGCACCCGCAGGCGAAAATGCGTATTGTAGCGCGCCTTGTGATGCGTGCGACCGTTTGCGGTTTTAAAAAATGGAAGCAGATAGGAAATACTGCGATCGAGTACATTTTTGATAAAGGGGCTGTAGCCGCCGTACATACACCGGCTGATCACAGTGACCTGCTCCGCCTCGGCCAAAAACGCTCCCATGTGCTCATACCCATCCTTGATCACACATTGCCCCGGCGTTTTGACCCAACAGCCAAAGCAGCCGATGCAGGGCTTGATCTCCCCCACCTCGGAGATCACCCTAATATTTTTCTTTGGTTTCCCAAACAGCACCCGAAAGCGCTCTGCGCCAAGATCGTGTATCAATAAATTCATATAAATTCCTTTCTTATCTTGATTGTAATAATTATATATTATACCACGCAAATTTTACTTTTGTCAAGCAAGCGGCAAGCACGCGCCGTCAGATGTTACGATTTGCGTTTTTTTGTTTTGAGAAAATTCTCTCTTTTAATAAAATAATTATTTAAATTTCTCTTGATTTTTACAAAATTTGTGTTATAATACTATTTGTAACAAAACACAGAGAAAAAGGTTGCCCCTTTCGCCCCCGCCACAGAGAGAGCTGTCACGGCTGTAAGCAGCTTGCGGAAGAAAATGCGGCGTTTCCCTTTGGAGTGGACCCGGTGAGCTTGCGTGCATTGCACGCAGTAGTCAGGTACGGCGATCCCGTTATCGATCGGTAAAGTGTTGGCTTTGCGCCTTCAATTCGGGTGGTACCGCGAGCGAAATTTCGCCTCGTCCTGATCTTTCGGGGCGGGGCTTTTATTTTTTCTCGGCAGCACCTGCAATTTCGGAAAGGAAAGACTATGAAAGAAAAACTGCAACAAATCAAACAAGCGGCGCTCGCCGAGCTGCAAGCGCCCGACTGCGACACCGAGGCATTGCGCGTACGCTACCTCGGCAAAAAGGGTGAGCTGACCGCGGTGCTCCGCGGCATGGGCGCGCTTAGCCCCGAGGAGCGCCCCATCGTTGGTCAGATGGCAAATGAGGTGCGCGTCGAGATTGAGGCAGCGCTTGCCGCCAAGATTGCCGCCGAAAAAGAAAAGGCTTTAAACGACCAGCTGGTGCGTGAGCGACTTGATGTGACCATGCCCGGCACTTCCGCACGCATGGGTCACCAGCACCCCCTCACCCGCGCACAGCGCGAGATGGAGGAGATCTTCATCGGTATGGGCTTTGAGATTGCCGAGGGTCCCGAGGTGGAGTATGACTACTACAACTTCCAGGCACTGAACATTCCCGAAAATCACCCCGCACGTGATACACAGGATACCTTCTATATCACCGATAACATCCTGCTCCGCTCCCAGACCTCGCCCGTGCAGGTGCGCGTCATGGAAAAGCAAAATCCCCCCATCCGCGTGATCTCTCCCGGGCGCGTGTATCGCTCCGATGCACTGGACGCCACGCATTCTCCCCTCTTCCACCAGATGGAAGGTCTTGTGGTAGACAAGGGCATTACCATGAGCGACCTGAAGGGTACACTTGAGACCTTTGCGAAAAAGATGTTTGGCGATAGCACCAAGATCCGCTTCCGCCCGCACCACTTCCCATTTACCGAGCCCTCGGCAGAGGTGGACGTTTCCTGCTTCGTGTGCGGGGGCAAGGGTTGTCGCGTTTGTAAGGGCGAGGGCTGGATCGAGATCCTCGGCGCCGGTATGGTACACCCCTTCGTGCTTTCGAACTGCGGCATTGACCCCGAGGTCTACAGTGGCTTTGCCTTTGGCATGGGACTTGAACGCGTGACCATGACCCGATACGGCATTGACGACATTCGCTTGTTCTACGAAAACGACGAGCGCTTCCTCAAGCAATTCTAAAAGGGAGGAACAGAGAAAATGAATTTATCCATGAAATGGCTCGCCGATTTTGTTGACGTAGCCGATGTAAATATCAAGGACTATTGCGACAAGCTGACCCTCACCGGCTCCAAGGTAGAGGGCTATGAGGAGCTTGGCGCGGAAATTGAAAATGTGGTGGTTGCAAAGATCGAAAAAATCGAGCCCCACCCCGACAGCGACCACCTGCAGATCTGCCAAATGAATGTGGGCACGGGCGAGACTGTACAGATCGTGACCGGTGCGCAGAACGTATTTGAGGGTGCGATCGTGCCTGCGGCACTCCCCGTAGCGAAGCTGCCCGGCGGCGTTCTGATCAAGGCGGGCAAACTGCGCGGCGTGCCCTCAAACGGCATGCTCTGCTCTATGGGTGAGCTGAACCTCACTACGCACGAATGCCCCGGCAAGGAGGAGAACGGCATTCTCATTCTTGACGAGGAATATGGAGACAAGCTCGGCATGGATATCCGCAAGGCACTGATGCTTGACGATACCGCCGTGGAATTTGAAATCACCTCCAACCGCCCCGATTGCCTTTCGGTGATCGGTCTTGCACGCGAGACCGCGGCATCCTTTAACCGCGAAATGAAGCTGCCCACGCCCACGGTTAAGGGTTGCGGCGACGGCGATAAGGTAGAAAATTACCTCACCGTTGGCATCGAAGCACCCGACCTCTGCTACCGCTATGCGGCAAAGGTGGTAAAAAATGTGCGCATTGCTCCCTCCCCGCTGTGGCTCCGTATGCGCCTGCATGCGGCAGGTGTGCGCCCTATCAACAACATCGTTGATATTACCAACTATGTCATGCTTGAGTACGGTCAACCCATGCATGCATTTGACTACACCCAGCTTGAGGGCTCTGCCATCCGTGTGCGCCGTGCCACAAACGACGAGAGCTTCAAATCACTTGATGATATTGATCACGTGCTGGACGAGGCCATGCTTGTGATCGCAGACGAGAAAAAGGCATGTGCCCTCGCGGGTGTCATGGGCGGCGCAAACAGCGAAATTCTTGACACCACCAAGATCGTGGTATTTGAGTCGGCTTGCTTCAACGGTGCCTCCGTTCGCGTGACCGCCAAGAAAAACGGCATGCGCACCGAGTCCTCAGCACGCTTTGAAAAGGGTCTTGACCCCGAAAACTGCATGGCGGGTCTTCTGCGTGCCTGTGAGCTCGTGGAGCTGCTGGATGCGGGCGACGTGGTGGACGGCGTGATCGACGTCTACCCCGGCAAGCGTGAGCTGACCGTTCTCCCCTTCACCCCCGATCGCTACAACGCCTTCCTGGGCACAAGCATCACCGCCGAGGAAATGAAGAATATTCTTGAAATGCTTGATTGCCGCGTGGAGGGTGATAAGATCACCGTTCCCTCCTTCCGTGCCGACCTTGCCTGCATGAATGATATTGCCGAGGAGATCATGCGTATCCACGGCTACGACAAGATCGTTGCCACCAAGATCGTTGCCGAGACCACCGAGGGTGGCAGAACCGAAAAGCAACAGTTTGGCATTGACGTGGAGAATGCGCTTTACGGCATGGGGCTTGACGAAATTCAAACCTTCTCCTTCATCTCTCCCAAATACTACGACAAGATCCGTCTTGCCGACAACTCTCCCCTGCGCCGCTCGGTGGTGATCTCCAACCCCCTCGGCGAGGATACCAGCGTGATGCGCACCACCGCACTTCCTTCTATGCTGGAGGTGCTGGCGCGCAATGCAAACTTCAACAACGAGAACGTGCGCCTGTTTGAAACGGGCTCGATCTATCTGCCCGATGCCGATGCTGCCAAGCTCCCCTTCGAGGGCAAGATGCTGACACTCGGCATGTACGGCGATGCCGATTTCTATACCCTGAAGGGCGTGATCGAAAACCTTCTCACCCTTGCTGCCATCAAGGACGCGACCTACATCGCCGAGATCGATGAGCCCGCTTACCATCCCGGGCGCTGCGCAAAAGTGCTGAGTGCCAAGGGCGAGTGCCTTGGCATCTTCGGTCAGATCCACCCCAAGGTGGCAGAAAATTACGGGCTTACCCTCCCGCTTTACGCCGCCGAGATCGATTTTGACACACTCTTTGCCGCACGCAACGCCGAAAAGCACTATACCCCTCTGCCCAAGTACCCCGCCATTACCCGTGACTTCTCCTTTATCTGTGAGGAGGCACTGGAGGTTGGCTCGATCATTTCCGTAATGGAAAAGGCGGGCGGCAAGCAGTGTGAGGTTGTGAAGCTGTTTGACATCTACCGCGGTCCGCAGGTGGGCGAGAACAAAAAGTCGGTATCCCTCCGTATGACTCTGCGCGCAGAGGACCACACCATGACGGTGGAGGATGCCGAAAAGATTACCAAGAAGGTGCTGTTCCTGCTTGAAAAAGAGCTGGGACTCACATTGCGTGGCTGATATGGAAAAGAACAAAATCGACCGTATCAACGAGCTTGCCACCCTGGCGAAGGAGCGAGAACTGACCGAGAGCGAGGCGGCAGAGCGCAAGGCACTGCGCGAGGAATACCTTGCCGAATTCCGTGCACATCTGCGCGGCACGCTGGATAACACCGTGATCGAGCGCCCCGATGGCACGCGAGAACGGATCAAACCCAAAACTGACAAGGAGAACAAATGACATGAAAACAGATATTCAGATCGCACAGGAGGCAAAGCTGCTTCCCATCGCCGATGTAGCAGCTGAGCTTGGTGTTGCCGATGAGGAGCTGGAGCTTTACGGCAGACACAAAGCAAAGATCAACGATGCATTTTTGAACCGCACCAAGGAAAAACCGAACGGTAAGCTGGTGCTGGTGACCGCCATCAACCCCACGCCCGCGGGTGAGGGCAAGACCACCACCACGGTGGGTCTTGGCATGGCAATGAAAAAACTTGGTAAAAAGGCTGTGATCGCCCTGCGTGAGCCCTCGCTCGGTCCTGTATTCGGCATCAAGGGCGGCGCCGCGGGCGGCGGCTATGCACAGGTCGTGCCGATGGAGGATATCAACCTGCACTTCACCGGTGACTTTCACGCCATCGGTGCCGCCAACAACCTGCTGGCGGCTATGCTGGATAACC
>CAZOWH010000040.1:0-12074 GCA_964583425.1 uncultured Lachnospiraceae bacterium | reverse complement strand
GCCCTACCGCGGCGAGATCCCCATGCGCCTTACGGGCGCGCTGGTTGCCTCCTGTGACGGCGAGACAACCCGCTACGGTCTTTTCCACACGCAGGAGCGCGGCAATTTGTTTGTTGGACCCCAGACCAAGGTCTATGAGGGCATGATCGTTGGCATGAACCCCAAAAACGACGATATTGCCGTAAACCCCTGTGCCGAAAAGAAGCTGACCGCGATCCGCTCGGCGGGTGCTGACGAAAAGCTGCTTCTCACCCCGCCCGTGATCTTTTCGCTTGAGGAAGCAATTGAGTTTATCACCGACGACGAGCTCATTGAGGTCACGCCCAAGTCGATCCGTTTGCGCAAGAAGATCCTCAACACAGAGCTTCGTATGAAGGAGACCATGCGTATTCGCCGCGCCATGCAGCAAAAATGACCTAAACAAAAGCAAAAAACCGCCTCACGTGCAACGTAGCTGCACGTGAGGCGGTTTTTTTAACTGCGCGGCGAAGGTCAGCAAGACCAAGCGGTAATTTTTTCAAGCAGATCCTCTGCCACCGCTCTTGAGGGACATTTCAACTCGATATAAAGACCCGCAGGATCAAGTGTCTTGACCAAGCGTTCAAGGGCGGCAAGGTCACGCCACAGCATATACTCTTTGCCCAGCAAAACGATATTTTTCTTTTGATCTTGAATCTTTTTGTATAGCCCAAGCCATTTTGCATCCGTCAGCGGCTCGTGACCGTCGCCGGCGACCCATTGAATACCCGTCAGCCTCGGGATATCCAAAAGCATATCCACGTGGGGCAGCTCACCAATTCCATCCAGATGATAGATCGATCGCTCCATATGGTTTGTCTGTTCGATCAAGTGCGGAAGCACGAACTCCTCAAAATGTGCGGGCTTTATCATATAAGAAAAATCACATTGCAACGGATACCACGGCTTTGAGGATGGAATGTTGATCCAGCTATTATACGGCTGACCTGCCTCGCGAACCGTTTTCACCTGCTGATCAAACATTTTAAACCACTCTACCATTACCCTTTCGGTAAGTGCTTTTACCTCGTCGGGATAATCGTAAAGATCGTACAAAAGATTTTCCGTGCCGCGCAAGGAGGCAACAACATCTAAAATTCCGCCGATATCGGTTATGGAAAAATGCACGTCGGGATCGGATGCAACGAGCTTTTGAGATTCTGCAAGCTTTTGCCAAAGAATGCTTTTTTCATCAAGCGCGATCTCGGGCATATTCTCCCAATCCTTGATGATTGGATTTTTATCAAACCAGATCGTGTTGTTTGCCAACAAAAAATCGCCGCCAATGCAAGCGGCAAGGCAGCCGGGGCCGAAATTCGTAAAATACTCGGGAATTCCCTCTGCAAGATATCCGCTGTTGGCAACCGTATGCTTGAACGAACGATAGCGATAGGTTGCGTCAAAATATTTTTCCTCCGCATTCACGGGCGGACGGTATGGCACAAAGCCCTCGTTTCGATATGATATGTTTAAAAACGGACGACCGATGCTCTCGCGATTCCAAAATTTTTCATATTTTGAAATCACATCTCCATATTGCTGTAAAACCATAAAACTTGTGCCTCCTTCATACATTATCAAAAGCTGTAAGCAGTGTCACGGCAGCCTCTACCGCGCTTACCGCATCGGGCGCATATTGATCCGCGCCGATACTGTCGCAAAACACTTGCGTCACCGGAGCACCGCCGATTAAGATCTTCACCTTATCACGTATACCTGCACGCTCCGCGATCCGAACCACATCTGCCATAACATCCATTGTGGTGCTAAGCAGCGCCGAGCAGCAGATCAACCGGCACTCCTTCTCTATGGCAGCCTCTACGAAGGTCTCGGCAGCCACGTCAACGCCAAGATCTATCACCTCGATCCCGCGTCCCTCCATCATCATTTTGACAAGATTTTTGCCAATATCGTGAAGATCACCCTGTACCGTGCCGATGACCGCCCTTCCGAGTGCTTTTGACGTTGCTTCCTGCAATGCCGGTTTTAACATCTGCATACCTGCATTCATTGCGCGCGATGCCACCAGCACCTCAGGCACGCAGGATGCGCCGCTTTTGAACTTCTCGCCAACGACATTCATTCCTGCCAAAAGCCCCTCATCTAGAATACGTCTCGAAGCGATGCCTCGATCCAGTGCCTGCTGTACCAGCTCCTTTACGGTATTTGCCATTCCGTTTTGCAAGCCTTCCGAGATTCCGTGCAATATGTTGATCGCCGCACTCGCCTGACTATCCGAGTTGGCATTTGCTTTTTTGGCACGCGTAGCCTGCCTATATTGCCGCGGCGTCATTTGCATGCGATGATAAAAATTGCGATAAAAGGTGGGGACATCGCACATACCGCAGGCATCGACTATCTTTTCTACCGTAAGAGCGCTTTCCTCCAGCAACCGACAGGCATTCTCCATGCGAATATCCCGTAAGTATTCCGAGATCGGCTTTCCCGTTGCGCGCTTGAACGAGCGACTCAAGCGACTGGGACTGATATAAAGAAGCTCCGCTACCGTATCTAACGTGAGTGTTTTTTTGAAATATTCCTCTTTTATGATCTGCATTGCAGAAAAAACAACGCCACGCCTCACAGAGGAGGATGGAGGCACATTTTTCACACTGCTTCCGATATATCTGGAGAGCGTTATCAACAATTCGGTCAGGTAAGAGACTATCAAATCGTTCCATTCCGCACGTCGTTCCCGTGCCTCTCGCTCGATGCATGTAAACAGCCTGCTAACCTCTGCGCTTGTGCTTTTATTTAGTCGTGCGCAAGCAACCTGCACATCTCCCTCAAATATACCGTAGCAAAAGCGCAAGGACTCTATGTTTCCAATCTCCCCTGAAAACCAATCGTTTATATGAAGCACAAGCTGATCGATTACAAGCCCATCGCGTTCATTCATCAAGAAAAAACCGTGGTGTGCATGGGCTCTTACAATATGAACATCTCCCGCTTTGCAGGGAATAACTTGATTTTTCACACGGTGTATACCATTTCCCTCAACGATCCGATAAATACAAAAGAAATTGTGCGTGCCCAGTTTTTCAGCACCAATATCGGAGGAATATATCTCATTGTGAAAAAGGGAGGTAAAATCATATTGCAGCTCGCTTCTGAGATCAATGGTATGAACATTAATTTTACCAAGCGGATCCATCCCATTCTTCTCCCCTTTTCGTTGTGTTACATCGTGATTATATCATATATTTGCCCACAAAGAAATATGGTTTTAATGATTTTTTGTTTTCATTTGCAAAAAAACCACACATCCCAAAAGACCGCACCTCTTTCCGTACACAGTAACCTTTTTAAAAAGCAGCGATCTGTGAACACATTTCCGATCAGCCGCATATACTGCAATGAAAATATCATTGGGGAGGCACAGCATGGAAGAAACAAGAAATGAAAATTGGCGCGGGAACGTGCCGCAAAACAGCGTTTTTGCAAAGGATATCTACCGCGCTTTTTTACACGAGCTGCAGGATGTGACAGCATACGTACAGGGTGCCATGACCTTGGCGGCATATCTGCCCGCTGTGGCACGCTTGTTTGACGAGATCGCACGCGTGGAGATCTCACATTACGAGCAGCTTGGGCAGCTGCTGCTGCATTTGGGCGTAGAGCCCGTGCTGAACACCAGATTGCGCCAAGAGCCGATGCGCCTCGGCCTGGATGCCACCACGCAGGCGGCTCTGCTCGCACGACGCATGATGCATGAAAAAATGAGGGAGGAAAACACGGGCGAGCAGGAATACCGCCGTTTGGCTGCATTGGCGCCGACAAAGCAGATTTCTGACATGCTGCTTGCCATTGCCACGGAGGAGAGAGAGCACGCGGCGGCACTGCAGGGAATGCTTTCGCGCTTTGAACGCGCATAACCGATTTTTTGTGAGATAAAAGACATACGTATTGCCTTTTTGCATAATTACACCACATGCGGCAACAATAATGACAGTAAAATTTTAGGGAGGCTTTGAATGACGGATATCAGAAAATGCGGCATTATCGGTGTGGGAAACGTAGGGGCGACCACTGCCTTTTCACTGATGAAAAGCGGGCTTTTTTCGGAAATGGTCTTGATCGATATCGATCTTGAGCGCGCCGCAGGTGAGGCAGCGGATCTCAACCACGGTCTGCCCTTTCTTGCCCCCATGGATATCTATGCGGGCGATTACAAGGATCTTGCGGGGGCCGGCTTGGTAATCATCACCGCGGGTGTGGCGCAAAAGCCGGGGGAAACACGCCTTGACCTGGTACGTGCAAACACCCGTGTTTTTCGCACCGTTATCGAGCAAATTTGCAAATATAACACCGAATGCATCCTGTTGGTTGTCACAAACCCCGTGGATGTGCTGACCGAGGTGACGCGCCGTCTTTCGGGCTTCCCTGCCGCGCGTGTGATCGGATCGGGCACGGTGCTGGATACCGCGCGCCTCAAATATCTGCTTGGCAAGCGGCTGGTGGTAGATAGCCGCAATGTGCACGCCTTTATCATTGGCGAGCACGGAGATAGCGAGCTGGCCGTTTTCAGCAGCGCCAACATTTCGGGCGTGGATCTTGACAGCTTTTGCGAAAGGAAGCCGCGCGACATCAGTGACGCGGAGCTGCAGGAGCTGTTTGTGGAGGTGCGTGACGCCGCATACGGCATCATTCGTGCCAAGGGCGCGACCTATTACGCCATTGCCGAGGCTGTGCGCCGCATTGTGACTGCCATTGTACGCGATGAGGATGCCATTCTGCCCGTATCGGTGTCGGCGGACGGACACTACGGGCTCAGCAACCTGACGATCAGCCTTCCTGCAGTGGTCGGGCGCGCAGGCATCATGCGCGTGTTGGATATGCCCCTATCGGAGGAGGAGCACCGCCTGCTGCACGCCTCCGCCGCGCAAATATCCGAAGTGCTGAACGGACTGAAGCTTGAAAAAGCAATACAGCTGTAATTTATCCAATAAAAAGGAACCGGCTGACTTGAGCTTATTGCTCAAATCAGCCGGTTTTCTTATCACTTATGCACGCTCGGCACGGCGGATCGCCGCGGCAACAGCATCGTTGGTGTTGACGGCTTTCAGGTAAAGCTCGGGGTGCTGGCGCACGATCACGGCAAAGAGCTCGTGCGCGAAATCGGGGCCGATCTCCTCGACACCGGCAAAGTCAAGCTCAACATCGCGGAAGCCCTCCAAAATCTCCCCCAAGCGCCTTGCCTCGGAGCGGGAAACAGGATATCCGCCGCCAAACATGCGCGCCACGGGTAATTCGGTGCGAATAAAGCCCTCCTCGGGATCGATGTAATGCGCCATGATCTCACCGAGATCGCGCGTGGTATCGTTGGCAAGCGCCATCTGCACGGCAGTACCGCGGAAGCGCTCGCCGCCGCCCTCCTCCTCGGCATCCTCGGGATTGGGGGTAAAGAGCTCGGTATCGGAGCGAATGGCAAAGTGATCCATCAGGCGTGCGGTAAAGAAAATGCCCTGCCCCATATGTGTATCGGGCGCGGAGGTATAGCCACCCGAGTAAAGGAGCGCTGCCGCCTCGGCAGCGGTGATCACCTCGCCCGTTTCCTCTCGCTCTGCCTGCTGGATGCGGCGGAAGATGCCCATGCCGTTATCGAGCACGCCTACGATGGTAGAAAGACGGCTGCGGTTGATCACGCAAACAATGGCAGAGGCACGCGCGTGCTCCATGGCATTGTTGATCATAGCGGTGATGGCATAGCGCCAGATCTTTTGCACACCAAGAGGCAGCTCCTCTAAGAGTGGTGCGATATCGCGGTTGTAAATGCGATCCTCAGAGCGCTCCTTAGAGGTATCGATGGTGAAGCGTGTGGTGCGATAGACGATGCGATACGGCATCGAGCCGCCCACACGCTCAAGCTCACCCGTATCCTGCAGGCGATTGATATAATTGTATACCGTGGAGCGCGACAGAGAAAACGCCTCCATGGTCTTATCCACAAAATCGGGATCCTCCTCAAAGATACGCTGCAGCAAATATTTTTCGGCAATCAGTCTTTCACTTTTTTTCATTGACCCGTCCCTCCGGCATGTGCGATTTTATCACTGATACCAGTATACCGCAGGTTTTCCAGTTTGTCAATATATTTTTCCAATTTTTTACTGATCATTTCTATAATTTTCAAATTTCTCTTTTAAAATTATCCGATTTTTTTGCGTTTTCTCAATTTTAAAAAGGAAGCACAATTTAAGCCGCGCGGCGCTCTCTTTCCTCCCCTTCTTTTTTGTCGGGAACGGTCAGTGTGGCAAGGCGCAAAAGCGTTTTGGAAAAGGGCAGTAGTATTACGGTTGAGGCAAGGTTAAAGAGCGTGTGCGCCAGCGCCACGCCCGTTTCGTTGATGGTAGCTTCTGCCGCTACCAAGCCAACGGCGCACAGGATATAGAAAACAAGCAGTAGGATCACCGTGCCGGCAACATTAAAATACAGATGCACGAATGCGGCGCGCTTGGCATTGCGCTCCGCACCCAGCCCCGACAGCAACGCCGTCACGCATGTGCCGATGTTCTGCCCCATGATGATGGGCACTGCCACGCCGAGCTTGATCGCACCTGTCACCGTCAGCGCCTGCAAAATGCCGATCGAGGCCGAGGAGGACTGGATGACGGCTGTCAGCAGCGCCCCCAATAAAATGCCCGCAACGGGATTTTGAAAGAGCGTGAGCACCTCGGCAAATTGCGGATTTGCGGCAAGGGGTGCCACCGCCGCGCTCATTGCTTCCATGCCGCCAAACAAAATGCCAAAGCCCGCAAGCCCCGTGCCGAGGTGGCGCAGCTTTTCCCGCTTGCCAAACAGGATCAGCGCCACACCCACGGCGGTGAGGATGGGCGAGAGCGCCTCGGGCTTTAAGAGCATCAGCAAGGGGGTGCTGCCCGAAACACCGGAAAGCGAAAGGATCCACGCGGTGAGCGTGGTGCCGAGGTTTGCCCCCATGATCACGCCCACGGCGTGGCGAAGGGTCATCAGCCCCGCGTTGACGAAGCCGACAACCATCACCGTGGTGGCGCTTGAGGATTGGATCGCCGCCGTAACGAACGCGCCGAAGATCACACCGCGAATCGGCGTGCGGCACATGCGAGCAAGGATTGCCTCCATGCGACTGCCCGAAAGCGCGCGCAGACTGCTGCCCATCACGGTCATACCATAAAGAAAAAAGGAGATGCCGCCGAGAAATTGTAAAAAGTATGTCATGCTTGTTACCTCTTTTTCAGTTCATATCTTTCATATTTAGTATGCACTGTAAAAAAGCGTATGTCTGCGGTAATTTGAGGAAGCAATATGCCTTTGAGCACGCCAAATCATACCCACCACTTCAAGTGGTGGTTTACGTGCGCTGAAGCTACAAAGAAAAGGGAGCGCCACAAAAGCGCCCCCTTAAGGTCAAGATGCTTTACTGCTTATTTCTGCTGCTGTGCACCCATGCCCTGCTCGTAGCTCTCGATCATCTTCTTGACCATTTGGCCACCGATGGAGCCTGCCTGGCGTGCGGTAAGGTCGCCATTGTAGCCCTGGTTGAGGTTTACGCCGACTTCGTTAGCTGCCTGCATCTTGAATTGCTCAAGAGCCTGCTTCGCCTGCTTGTTAGCCATTTTGTTCTCCTTCGCCCAACGCTACCATCGGTTGACATCAACTGTAAACACGCGGCAAGCGTGGAGCTTTTTCAATCTATTTTCAAGAGCGTTGCTGCCCACGCTACCGCGTTTGCTTTCGCGCTCCGAAATATATTGTGCGCCACGATGCAAAACTTATGATTGGCAATTTTTATGTTGAAAATAAGCGGTATAGGTCAAGCAATGCAACATCACTTAGTAAATGTCGACATCCCAATCAGAAAGATACTGAAAGAGCCTGGTTAGATCCTTGTTATTGACACTGCCGTCACCGTTTACATCCAAGGCATCCTCGTTGGTCACTACATTCCAATCGGACAAATACTGGAACAATCTTGACAGATCCTTGTTGTTTGCCTCTCCGTCGCCATTGATATCGCCGGGCAGGTAATCGATCACACGCAGGCTGCCACCCTCGGTGTAGAAGGTCACATTTGTTTCGGTGATATCGTAAACATCCTCGGCATTGTAGCTGACACTGATCAAGGTATTTACATCGGGCGTAGCACCGGGCAAAACGGCAAATGTCAGCGTGGCAAACACATCATCGCCCTCAAAATCAGCCGCACCGTTATACCAGTTGAGTATCACGGGGGTGCCCAAGCCTTGGGGCTGCTGGGACTGACCGCCAATTGCGGTATTATAGGTGATATCGGTCAATTGCAGCACAGCCTCATCATAAGCAACAAACAGCTTCATGGATGCAATGCCGGGGTTGTTTTGCAGGCTGATCTTAACCTCAACGGTTTCCCCTAAGGTTGCGTTTGCATGATCGATCACGATCATCGGCGCCTCATCGGGAATTTGGAAGGCGCTGACGTAAACGTAGAAGGAGGTCTGCAGATCGCCGTAGGTGACCGTTACACACGCACTGCCAATACTATCAAATGCGGGAGCCTCAACGATATAGGTACCCTCGCTCAGCGCAATCACACTATAATCATAATAGGAGGCAGAGATCACGAGCCCTGTGGGGTCGAAGCTTTCTCCAACAGTATAGCTTGTCTTGGTGGGGCTTTGCGATACATAGATATGCTCAGGCGCCACAACATTCACCTCAAAGGTGGCATTCCATGTGCCCATATACCAAACGGTAACGGCCTTTTTACCGACTGCAGAAAGATCTACTGCAGGAACCGTATAATCCGTGACAGCGACTACGTCTCCGCTATTGTAGAGCGCATAAACCACCATACCATTGGTTACCAATGCTTCTCCCTGCTTATAGGTGGTTTTCAAGGGCTTTTGCACGATCTGAATACCCGTCAGCTCAAGGGCAGATACGGTAATCTCATAGGCGGTGGATCTTCGCTCTCCATCCTCGGCATAATACACCGTCACCTTGGAGGAGCCGGTTGTCAGGAAGGTAGGTGCAACACCCTCGTCATAGCCCTTGACGGCTACGGTAAATCCGCTCCATGCGGTTTTCGTTGCGCCATCGTTGTAGGTGAGTGTAAGCCCCAAGCCATTTGTGGTCAGCTTATCGCCAACATAGTATTGCGTTTTAGGCAACGACAGCACCGCAATGCTTGCCAGCTGCACCTCAACCACCTGCACCTCATACGTACAGGTAAAGCCTTGATAATTGACGGTAACGCTCTGCTCGCCGGCAACGGAAAGATCATACCCGGAGGCAGTTACCGCCTTGCCGGCAGACAGCAGCTTGGAAACGCCGTTGGAGTAATTGATCTTGATGACAAGCCCGCTGATATCCACCTTACGGTCACTGGTAAAGTAGGAGAGCTTGGTGGGCAGCGTTTCGATCTCGATTGAGCTGATGTTGCCCACATTTACCGAGAAGGTATCCGTTAAGGTAACATTCTTTTGCAGATCCTCATCGTAGAATACATAGGATGCCGTGACCTGCTTATCCCCCTCAACGGTGCTATCAAAGTCGGTGCAGGTCACATCATCCGCCGTAAGTATTTGTGTCTCGCCGTTGTTGGCGGTCAAGGTTAAGGTAAGCCCCGTGGTATCAAGGCTCTCGCCCAGGGCATAGGAGGTTTTTTGCGGCAAGCTCAGCACCATGATCCTATCGGGCTTGATGCGATAGACTGTGACCTCAAAGGTATCACTCAGCTCACCGTAGGTAACGGTAACGGTCTGCGTACCCAAGGTATTGGGATCATATCCACTGACGGTGTACCCGCCTTCCGGCGCTTCTGCCGTACCGTTATTTTTTAACAGCTGCACACGCAGCCCTGCAGTAGAAAGAGGATCACCTACATAATAGCTGGTCGTGTAGGGCACTTGCAGGATCTGCAGCTCGTTCGCGGCGACGGGCAGGACCGTAAAAACATAATCGGTTGTATACACACCCGTACCATAACCGGATATCTGAGAGGTTACGCTACCGGATGCGGCGGTAGAAAAGTTTTGAATTTTGAATTGGCTGAAGTTGGTTGTTACATACGTATCACCTTCGGCATCATATTGCTTAAACTGTGTACCGTCGTCATAGTAGCCGGAAACCGTGATATCCAAAAGATCGATATAATCATTGATAATGTATTCATCTTTTCCACCCACGGCTTTAAGAGAAGTAACGCTCTTGATCTCGGGATAACCTGAAGCGGTTGTAAAGCAGGCATTCCCCGCAACTTGTGCATTCAGCTCTTCTACTGTCGCAAAGCTGCCACAGCCCGTGGTAGAGCCGGAACCAACGAGTCCATACTCAGTATCGTTTGTGTAGCAATTATCACAGGTTTCGGAATTCAGAACAGCTACGATCGTACCGTAAGTGTAGCTCGGGGTCGTATTTCCACCCTTCGAGCAGTATAGATCCAATGTATTATCGTATGATACAGAATTTTTAAGCCTTGCGCCTGCACTGCCTTCATGGTGAGACATATGAGCAACAATGCCGCCACCATAGGCATAAGTCCATGCATGATTAGAGGAGGTTCCGTCTCCGTGTGCATCTGCCTTAACCGTGTTAAAGCCAGAAATCGCATCACAGATCCTGCCGTAATTATCACCGCAAACACCGCCGCTGAAGGCTTTATTATCATCTCCGGTGTTATCCCGTGCCATACCAATAAATGCACGAATATAGCTATAGGTTACACTACTGGCGATGATCGTGCCCATATCATCATTATAGCCAACCAAGCCGCCAACGATAGATGTGGCAAGGCAATTGTTGTTATTGTCATCCAGCTCGCCCTCGATATAAGCATTTATAATATGGCAGTTATCGACATGGCCGTAATTTTTACCGACAAGACCGCCAACGTGCAGGGTATCCTCCGTGCTGCCCTCTTTTTTCTTTGTTGTCACGCGAACGGAGTAATTGCCCATCAAGCCCTCATAATAGGGATGTCCCAAGGTCAAATTGCGGATCGTTCCACCATTTTTGGTCACAAAGCCGAACTCAAGTGCATTGCTTTGAATATCAAAGCCAAAAATACGATATCCCTTTCCATCCAACACACCGTCAAATTCCGCAATGCCGGCAAATGTGGTTACGCCGGTCATATCAATGTCATTGATCAGCATAAAGTGATTTTTGCTATTCGTGGCAAGTGAAATGCTGTTTGCCAATGTCAGCACATCGTTGGGAGTGCTGATCAAATAAGGCTGCGCTGCTGTGCCATAGCCGCCGGAAAAGGCACTTTCCGCTTTCACATGAAACTCCGCTTGCTTGATCACAATATCGCCGGATTTAATGTTCAGCACGATGCTATCGCCATCCTGGGCGGTATCCTTGATGCGGATCACGCCATTGCGGTCCACATCAAATACATACTCTCCCCCACGCTTGGCAGATTCCGCTTCATTGATCTCGTAGGAGATGCTGCTGAGCGGCAGAACCGAATCGTCGATCTCCTTTGCAATGATCAGCGTAGAGCCGGGCGCGGCATAATTGACCGCATCGGCATCTGCATAGCTTACATTTTGAGATACATAGCCATTGACAGAAATATAGGTATAGCCAAGGATCTTCACACGATTGCTGAAGGAGCAATAATTTCTCAAAAACGCCTCATTGGTGCTTTGCGTGTGCTCAATGAAATATTTGTAAAGCGCTGTGCGCAAAACCTCATATTCTGTAGCCTGAGGCAAAACCTCCCACACGGGGATCCATTCGGATGTGGAGGGGATAAACGCGGCATTGCCTGCTAACGCCTCGACCCAGCTTTCAATATTTGTTTTATCAATGGTCAAGCTTGCAGGGTCGGAGGTATCCACATACACACCGTTGCCGCCCACTGCCTTAAAATCCACACCACATTTAATTTCATCATTCTCATTATTAGATACAAATTCGAGGGCGAACTTATTTGTATTAGAGGCGCTTGCCATATCGCCAACGCCTACATTGGCAGAAAGCTCGTTTTCCAGCTCAGCCAAAATTTCAGTGTTAGACGACGAGGAATATGCCCACGCCATCAGCGACAGCTCGCCACCTGTCTCAAAGGAGGTCAGCATATGCGTGCC